>JACQAK010000166.1 GCA_016194985.1 Bacteroidota bacterium | reverse complement strand
GCCTATCGTAAAGTGTTAGTTATTGATCCTAACAACGAAACGGCTCACTTAAATTCAGTGATCAGCCGTATGAGCTTGAATCAGCCTCCGGATTCTTGTTTAACTCATTTAGCCAGAATAAAAGCAAGTGCTACTCCTGAAGTTCAGTTCTATTTCGGGAAAATTTATCACCTTACTTCCAACTTTGAACAGGCGATAAATTTTTACACCAGGTATAAAAATATTCCTGCCAAGCTCAGAACTATTCCAGACGAAGAAGTAAACTATTATATTTCCTGTAGTAAAAATGCGATGGATTTAATTAGTCAACCGCATCGTTCAATTATTAAGAATTTAGGCAATACCGTTAATTCGCCTTATGGTGATTATGTTCCATTGATTGCACCTGATGAGAGCGTCTTATATTTTACATCACGACGTGAAGGCAGTACAGGTAATTTAAAAGATGCTTATGGCAATTTTTATGAAGATATTTACATGTCTCATAAAACTGAAGATGGTAAATGGAGTACTCCAAAAAATTTAGGTTCTCCTATTAATACCAATACACATGATGCCTGTGTAGCCCTTAGTTTTGACGGTAATCAAATGATCATTTACCGAACGGCTGCCGATATGGTGACGGGCGATCTGTACCTTACTCGTACAGATTTTGACGGTTGGACAGTGCCTGCCAAATTAGGTTCTGAAATTAATACGCCATTTATAGAAACCAGCGCCTGCTTCAGTACCGATACCAGTGTGATTTACTTTAGCAGTAATAAACCGGGAGGCTTGGGAGGAAAAGATATTTACCGTGTAAAAAAATTACCTAATGGTAGATGGTCAATGCCAATGAATTTAGGACCTACGGTTAATACAGAGAGAGATGATGATGCACCGTTTCTGCATCCTGATGGGGTGACGCTTTACTTTAGCTCCAAAGGTCATAATACCATGGGTGAGTATGATGTGTTTAAAACGATACTGAACACCGAAACCAATACCTTTTCAACACCTGATAATTTAGGCTTTCCCATCAATACGGTAAATAATGATATTTTCTTTGTATTAAATGCCAATGGAACTCATGGTTATTATTCGTCTGTAAAAGAAGAAACCGTGGGAGGTTCGGATATCTACATGATCGACACGCGCTTTGGTGACAATGACCTCAAAGTAAAGCAAGGCAAAGTGGTATTTGGAAATACTCCCAATAAAGCAAAGATCACGTTAATTGATATTGAAAGCAAACAAGTATCCGGTATATTTAATGCCAGTTCTAAAACCGGAAAATTTATTCTGGTGATGAACCCGTTAAAAGCATACAAAGCTATTATTGAAGAAGAAGGTTTTCAAACGATGATCCTGGATATAGAGCCATTGGCTAACGAACTCATGGATAAAGAATTGATTTTAAGTTTAACTAAAAAGAACTAAGTATTAAAAAAGCAGGCACATATTTAAAACTAATCGTATCAGGACTTCTGTTCTCACTCTCCGTGAAAGGACAGGATCCTCAATTCACGCAGTTTTACGCAGCCCCCATGTATTTAAATCCGGCCTTCACAGGGGTTACTTACGAGCATCGGTTTGTAGCTAATTACAGAAACCAATGGCCCGGTATTAGTAAAACCTACCAAACCTATATGGCCAGCTATGATTATAATTTATCAGATATCAATAGCGGTTTAGGAATTACCGTGATGCAGGACAGAGCAGGAACGGCAGGTTTAACACATACTCAGTTTGGCGTGAACTATGCTTATCATTTTAAAATCAGTAAATTTTCGGAGATACGTTTAGGAGCTAACTTAAATTATAATATGAAACGTCTGGATTTTAGTAAATTAAAATTCAACGACCAGATCGCTACCGGATCCTCTACTTCTTTAGAAGCCGCTAATTATGAGCAATTGAATTTTATGGACTTTGCGGCGGGAGCTTTATTAAACTCTACCGAGTACTGGTTAGGGTTTAGTGCCAAACATTTAACACAACCTAACAGTAGTTTAACAGGCGACAGAGTACCCTTACCATTAAGTCTGAGTTTACATGGTGGTTATCGTTTTATCTTAGAGCAAAAAACCAAGAATGATCTGAAACGTTACATTTCTCCGGCATTCAATTATCGTCACGAACAAAAATACGATCAGTTGGATATTGGTATTTATTATTACCATTTACCAATTAATGTAGGTTTATGGTATAGAGGTCTGCCATTTAAAAAATATGGTCCTACTTACTCCAGCAGTGAATCAATTGCTATCCTCATTGGTTTTGATTTAGCCGATTATAATTTGCGTGTAGGTTACAGTTATGATATAACTATTTCCAAACTAGGTATCTCTAACTCTTTAGGCGCGCATGAAGTTTCGTTGATCTACGAAATAGCCAAGAAGAAAAAGAAAAACAAACGTGTATTGGTGAGTTGTCCTAAGTTTTAATAACTTCATTAAACGTGATATACAAGGTATGCTTGTATTGACAAAATAAGACTTATACAATACTCTTCTTAAACTACCAATCAACTCCTTGCTCCCGGGAATTAATTTCTTTAACATCTTTCTTTCGATTTCTTCAATCCCTTAGGGACTATAGTTTATCGATAAATAGGATCCCTCAACCTTCCTGAAAAACATTTCATCTCATGAAACTAAAAAACAGAACTCCTCATTATTAAATCATTAATGCTTATTTTTTCCTTTAAAAAAAGCTATTTAGCACATTCCTAAATAAATCAGACTTCCTAAATACAATCCATTTAATCCACCCTTTTGCTGTTTCATTGATTAATTTTATGATTCAGAAAACTGGCCTGATACTATGACAAGCACTTAATACATAGGATCAACATGTTTCTTAGCAAATTCCGGAAATTAAAAAAATGAATATGCACTTTAACCATCGACATCCATTTTTTGTAACAATTACATGCTTTTTTTTATATATCGCATTTAGCAGTAAGTTATTTTCTCAATCTATTTTAATAAGTACAGGAGGAACTGTAAATGTAAACGGGGGCGAAGTTTTTTTGGATGCCGGCGGAGCTGCAGGGAATGATGGAAATACCAATCGATCCATTACATTATGTC
>JACQAK010000168.1 GCA_016194985.1 Bacteroidota bacterium | reverse complement strand
GCTGATAGCTTACCTGTTAATAGTTTAGTAGCCAGCCGAAAAGCCCCTATGAGCTTTGTATATGGAAAAGGAAAGAAATTTTTTCCGATCTACAGTGTGATCGTCAAAGATTCCTTAACTCAACAATCCAATCCGGATAGTGCCTTAGCCTTTTTTGCAGCAAAAGGAGTTACACATATCATGCTGGGTAGTTTACGGATCAATCCAAAAGAAAATTCGGGACAGATCATAAATACGGTTCACAATATTGTTCAGCCTATCTTTCAAAAATATCCCAACAAATTAAAATTGGTTCATACGGAAGGCTTATCCGAACAATCTTATGTTTTTGAAATTACAAAATAATGGCGTCATCACTTAGTATAGCACTCGGTAATTTTTTATACAAAAATTGTTTCCCGATATATAAACTCACGTATAAATCTTTCAAAGAAAAGCAAGATGCATTTGAGATTGCATTAATGAAGCAATATATTAAACCGGGAGATACCGTTTTGGATATTGGTGCTAATATTGGCTTTTATGCAGAAATCTTATCCGGTATTGTGGGAGAAAAAGGAAGAGTACATTGTTTTGAGCCCGACACAACGAATTTTGCCCATTTAAAAAACAGAAGCACGCATTTTCCAAATATTACCATTAATAACAAAGCTGTATCAGATAAAACGGAAACAATTAAAATCTATACTTCCAAAAAATTAAATGTAGATCACAGAACCTATAAACCTGATGAGTATGATCAGGAAATTGATATTCATGCTATAGCAATAGATGACTATTTATCAGCTTCAACTGCCGTAGTTAACTTTATTAAAATGGATATACAGGGCTTTGAAATGAGTGCTGTAAAAGGCATGACCAAAACATTACAAAGTCCGCATTTAAAAATGCTTTCCGAATTTTGGCCTTATGGTATGCGAAAAGCAGGCACCAGTGTATTAGATTATTTTTATTTTTTAAAACAGCATCAGTTTCATATCTATTTAATTGAAAAGAATCAATTAATGGAGCTAACAGAAGACAAAGTAAAATCGTTTTTGGATTTACCGGAAACAACATATATGAACATTTTTGCAAGTAAAGACCGTGTTTAAAAAATATACCATAGCTTTTGATTTGGATGATCCAAGGGCAACCTTAGCTCATAGAGATATTATTTTGCAAAAACCTTTTTTGAAACGTTTATACCAGGATTGGTATCAGATTTTTATTCAAAAAAGCAAGGAAGTAGGCAAAGGTATTTATCTGGAAATAGGCTCTGGTGGCGGTTTCTTAAAGGATGAATTTCCGGAAGTAGTAACATCTGATATTTTACAATTACCTGTAGTTGATAAAGTATTTAGTGCAGAAGAAATGCCTTATCAGGAAAATGAATTGGGCTGCATCATGATGCTGAATGTGTTTCATCATATTCCCCGCCCTTACTTATTTTTAAAAGAAGCAGAAAGAACCTTAATACCCGGAGGGAAAATTGTGATGATAGAACCTGCTAATTCCAATTTAGGCCGTTTTATATACAAACGCTTTCATCATGAACCTTTTGAGGAAAAAGGCCCAAGAGAAATTAAACCAGGGAATCCTTTAAGCAATTCCAATCAGGCTTTACCTCACATTTATTTTGAAAGAGATCTTGAACTCTTTGCCAAAGAATTTCCCAAACTAAAAATTCGTAAAATCACCTACCACACTCCTTTCATGTATGTACTCAGTGGCGGAGTTTCACGCAGTGCCATGCTCCCTTACTTTATGTATAACTTTATGAAGGGTATTGAATTCTTATGTAAACCTTTTAGCAAACAATTGGGTTTGTTTTGCACAGTGGAAATAGAAAAGATTTAAGCAATCGCTGTATCTTTTCTTCTCACAAACATAAGTCCTATAATTGTAATGCCGGCATTAATGATAATAAGCTCATTGCCTATCTCATAAGACGTCATGGTTTTTACCACATAATTTGCCAGAATATATGTCATAACAGGTGCCACAACGCAAATAACCGGTACTAATCTGTCATTTAAACTCAGATTGGTGAACAAACCGATGATAAATAATCCCAATAAAGGGCCATAAGTATACCCTGCCAACATTAAAATCGTATCAATGATTGCCCGTTGATTCAAAATATCAAATATAATGATCACCAACCATAAAATAACTGCAAAACCAATGTGTATAAAGGTTCTTCGTTTTGATTTTTGTTCGTCGGTAAGCGCTGTATTTCTGTCATATTCCAGCATATCAATATATGTGGATGTCGTTAAGGTCGTCAGCACACTATCCGCACTGCTAAATGTAGCGGCCGTTAATCCGATAATAAAAATCAGGCCTGCAAAAATCCCTAAATGATTCAGTGCCAAATTTGGAAATACCTTATCCGTAATAATTTTCCCTGTCTCTGCATTTATTGGTAAATCAATGGCTGAGTGAGCATAATACTGATACAACAAAACACCTAAAGCCAAAAAGAATACATTTACAATCACCATCACAATGCTAAACCAAAAAATATTTTTTTGAGCATCACCCAGTGATTTACAACTCAGGTTTTTTTGCATCATATTCTGGTCAAGGCCCGTCATAGCAACCGCTATAAAAACACCACCAATAAACTCCTTGACAAAAAAATTGGATTTATGCCAGTCCCAGAAAAAAGTTTTTGAATAATCGGAACTTACAATATTAGCAACCGCTTTACCAAAACCAATATCCATCTTTTGAATAATCACCGCAATACAAACAACAACCCCCAATACTAAAAACATAGATTGAAAAGTATCTGTCCATACCAGAGTTTTGATTCCTCCTTTATACGTATACAAAAGCATTAATGCCAAAATAACCGATACACTTAGCCAAAAAGGAATGTGCACACTTTGGATCTGATCAAATACAAAAAACTGAATAACACCGGCTGCCAGATATAATCTTCCGGCTGCTCCCAAAATACGGGATAAGATAAAAAAGAAAGCGCCTGTTTTTTGCGTGTGTCTTCCAAAACGGGTTTCCAGATACGTATAAATAGACACCAGATTCATTTTATAATAAATAGGCAATAACACTTTGGAAATAATGAAATACCCTACAAAATATCCCAAAACCAACTGGAGGTAGGAAAAATTTGCTCCCCCTACTTTTCCGGGTACCGAAATATAGGTCACTCCGCTCAATGAATCCCCAATCATTCCAAATGCCACTGCATACCAGGGCGAAGCATGATTTCCTGAAAAATAACTTTCGGCCGTTGAATTTTTGGACGTGAGGTAAGCTATCAGAAGCAATCCTCCAAAATACAACCCAATGCATGAAATAATAAGTAATGGTGACATAATTTTAAAGGTAGGGCAAATGGCATGTTATTTTTAGTTTAAAAAATCATATTTTAAATACTAAGACGTTAATATCTTTTAACAGTGAAATCGGTTGCAAACCCTTCAATAATTACCATTTTTTGCTACCTTGTAGCCATAATATTATTTATGCAAGACATCATAGCAAAAATACCTCGCGAAGCTTTATTGCGCGAGTTAACTAAAGATCGCTACATACGTAAAACCAATAACGGTGATAATGAAATTTATATTATCACTCACCATAATTCGCCTAATGTGATGCAGGAAATAGGGAGACTCAGAGAAGTTACCTTTAGACATGCCGGAGGAGGTACAGGGTTGGCCTGCGACATTGATGAATTTGATACCGGTCCTCACCCCTATCAGCAGTTGCTGGTTTGGAATCCGGAAGATCAGGAAATTGTGGGAGCCTATCGTTTTATTTTGTGCAGAGACGCTGAATATAAAAACGGAAAAGTGCTGTTGGCCACTACCGAATTATTTGATTTTTCCCCTGAATTTTACAGAGACTATTTACCATATACCATTGAACTAGGGCGTTCTTTTATCCAGCCCCAGTATCAACCTTCTGAACAATTCAGAAAAGGCTTATTCAGCCTCGATAACCTGTGGGATGGCTTAGGTGCCATTGTTGTTGATAATCCTGATATGAAGTATTATTATGGAAAAGTGACCTATGGTGAATGCTTATAGTAATCTATCCAGCACTATGCTGTCATTTGGCACTGCTGTGAACCCTACCTTTGGAGGTGTTGAAGAAACAGGTATTTTAGTGACCATTGCTGATATTTACAAAAGTAAATCAGACAGACATATTGAAACATATAACAAAGAAATTAGAGAAAGAGGTTAGATGGACGAAAGGGACAGAAGAGATTGAATAGGGACTGTTTCACTAAAAACGAACGAAAGAGTATTAAATAATAAATTTAAAATTAAACAAGTCTTGACTCTCTTAAGTCAATCAGTCTTTTAAGTCTTGTATTACAATCATGGAAATAAAAAACGCAAGATTTTTAAAAAGCAGTTCAGATAACAAAGGTTGTCCAACTCCCGACAAACCTGAGTTTGCATTTATCGGAAGAAGTAATGTTGGGAAATCTTCGTTGATCAATATGCTGTGCAACAAAAATGACCTGGCCAAAACATCTTCAAAACCCGGAAAAACACAATTGATCAATCATTTTTCGATTGATGACAAATGGTATCTGGTAGATCTACCGGGCTATGGCTATGCCAAAACCAGTAAAACCAATCTCGATAAATTTGAGGTACTGATCAGCAACTACATTACCAAACGTAAAAATTTAATCTGCGTCATTATTTTAATTGATAGCCGCCTGGAGTTACAAAAAATAGATGGAGAATTTATGGATTGGTGTACGCAGCACGAAATACCATTCTGTTTGGCCTTTACCAAAATTGACAAATTGGGTAAAAACCAATGGGCCAGCAACTTTGCCAAATATAAAAAACGATTAATGGATTACTGGGGAGAACTACCGGTTATTTTTGAAACCAGTGCCGAAAAAAAACAAGGAAGAGAAGCTATTTTGCAATACATTGAAGAAAACATGCAATACTTTATCCCACCTCCAAAAGGTGCTAAACTTATAGAAGAAGACGAAGATGACAGCGATACTATCTGATTGGCAATTACTGCAAAATAAATTAAAAGAACGTTTTGAAACCGAGATGGATCATGACGCTATTTTATTTATGATCGGGCTACAGGAACTGGATAAACCATTTCGCACCTACAAAAAAGACGAAAAACTCGAGATCATGCATATTGGTGTATGCACTGTTTTAGCCCCTTATGGATTTTATGAATATAAAGGAAGAGACGACGACGATTGGCCTCATTGGGAGTTAAAGGAAAAATTACCGCATTTGGACGCCAAACAACAAAATAAATTGATGAATGATGCACTGATCGATTATTTTAAACGAACAGGCTTTCTGGAAGATTAATAAGTGTAAAGCTATTTTGCCATTTATACTTTTTTCTAAAAAAATCCCTTTCAATTTTATACATTTAGATATTCAAATATACACACATGAACAAAACATCTTTTTTATCAATTCTTGCATTAGCGTCATTAACCGCAACTGCACAGGTTAAAACACAAACTGCTGCAACAGCTACTAAAAGTACTGCTAAACCAGCCGCCACTTCTACTAAATTAATACAAACCGTTGCTAAAGTTGGAAACGAAATCGTTATCCCCTACAAAAAATATGTATTAGCCAATGGCTTAACCATTGTGGTACACGAAGATCACTCCGATCCTATTGCTTATGTAGACGTTACTTATCATGTTGGTTCCAACAGAGAACAACAAGGACGTTCTGGCTTTGCCCACTTTTTTGAGCACATGATGTTTCAAGGCTCTAAAAATGTAGCGGATGAACAACATTTTAAAATCATTACCGAAGCCGGTGGAACCTTGAATGGATCAACCAATTCTGATAGAACTAATTATTTTGAAACCGTTCCGTCTAATCAATTAGAGAAAATGCTTTGGTTGGAAGCAGACAGAATGGGCTTTTTGTTAGACTCTGTTACTCAGAAAAAATTTGAAGTACAACGCGCTACTGTAAAAAATGAACGTGGCCAAAACTACGATAACCGCCCTTATGGCTTAGTAGGCGAAAAAACAGGTGAAGCCTTATTTCCAAAAGGTCACCCCTACTCCTGGACAACTATTGGCTACATTGAAGATTTGAATCGTGTAGATGTTGGTGATTTAAAACGTTTTTATATGCGCTGGTATGGCCCTAACAATGCGGTATTGACTGTATCAGGAGACGTAAACACTGCTGAAGTTGTGAAATTAGCCGAAAAATATTTCGGTTCTATTCCACGCGGTCCGGAAGTAAAAAATATGGCAAAACAAGCAGCCACATTAACAGAAAACAGATATATCTCCTATGAAGACAATATTCGTTTCCCGATGTACAAGATCACATACCCTACTGTTCCCTCCATGGATAAAGACGAAGTAGCCCTGGATGTTTTAGGCGAAATATTATCCTCATCAAAAAGTTCTCCTTTATATAACACCTTCATTAAATCTCAAAAAGCTGTATCAGCTAACGCTTATAACTACAGCAGAGAATTAGCGGGTCAGTTTGAAATCATGGTAAGAGCTAATGCCGGCACCAAATTATCAGACATTGAAGCTATGTTAAATCAATCCTTAGCCGATTGGGAAAAAACAGGAGCAACCGATGATGATATGAAAAAATACAAAGCATCTTACCAAAGTAATTTATATAACAGTTTGGCTACGGTTCAGGGAAAAGGTGCTCAGTTAGCGGCCTATCAAACTTATGCCAACAATCCCAATTACCTGAAAACAGAAATAGCCAATAACCTGAAAGTAACCAAAGCCGATGTGATGCGTGTATACAATACATACATCAAAGGAAAATTTGGTGTGGTATTAAGCTGTGTTCCAAAAGGTAAATCGGATCTGGCAGCAAAAGCAGATACCTGGAAAATGTATGAACGTACCATCGAACAGGAAAGTGCTGAGTATAAAAACTTATCCTACAAAGAACCTAAAGATAATTTCGACAGAAGTAAAATACCAACTGCTCAGACAGCAAAATTAGTTCCATTGCCAAACTACTGGACATCCAACTTAACAAATGGAGTGAAAGCCATTGGCATCAACAGCAATGATATACCAAAAGTAAATATCCAATTCAGTATGCCAATCGGGCATCGCTATGAAGCCAGCGATAAAGCAGGTATCTCTGTTTTATTAACCTCTTTAATGGAAGAATCTACTCAAAAACACAGTGCTGAAGAAATTGCTAATATGCTGGAACGTTTAGGTAGTGATGTATCTTTTTCGGCCGGTGATAATGAAATCACAATGACTATTTCTTCATTAAAACAAAACCTAGATTCAACTTTAAAAATTGCAGAGGAAATGCTATTCATGCCAAAGTTCGATCAGGAAGATTTTGATTTGGTAAAAAAAGAACAATTGGATGGTATTGCTAATCAGGCAACACAAGCAACCGCTATCGCCGGTAATGTGTTTGGAAAATTACTATACGGACAAGGTTCTACTATGGCAATTCCAACTACGGGAACTGCAGAAACAGTAGGTTCTATCACTCTGGATGATGTGAAAAATTATTACAAAAACTTCTCAGGATTCAATGCCATTTTAGCGGTGAGCGGAGATATCGATCAGGCATCTGCCTTGAAAAAGTTATCGTTCTTAAACAAATTACAAGCGGCAGGAACAATGCCGTTAGCAAAATATAAATTACCGGAAATTGACAAAACCCGTTTGTATTTTGTAGACAAAAAAGGAGCTCCTCAATCCGAAATCCGTGTAGGTAATTTATCCCTGGCTTATGATGCAACAGATGAGTTTTTTAAATCAACCATTATGAATTATTCATTTGCAGGAGCCTTTAACAGCCGTATTAATTACATTCTTCGTGAAGTTAAAGGTTATACGTATGGCGCACGCGGCGGTTTCTATGGTAACAAATTTGCTGGTCCTTATGCCATATCAGCAGGAGTGAGAGCTAACGCCACAGATAGCTCGGTAGTGATCATTATGGATGAATTAAAAAAATACAATACAGGCGGTATCACTTCTGAAGAATTAGATTTCACTAAAAATGCCATGGCTCAGGCCGACGCATTAAAATATGAATCACCGATGCAAAAATTAGGCTTTATAAAACGCATCATTGATTTTGATTTGGATAAAACATATGTAGCCAAACAAGGCGAGATCATTAAAACCATCACTAAACCTGAAATTGATGCTTTAGCTAAAAAGAACTTACCTTATAATAATATGATCATATTAATTGTAGGAGATAAAGCTTCTAATTTCGAGAAATTATCTAAACTTGGTTACGATATGGTTGAGTTGGATGTAAATGGAAACAAAGTTAATTAGAAAATATGATAATTAGATAATGTAACAATTATAGTAGAACAATGTTACATTATTTAATTTCATGGTCAAATTGACTCATTAACTAATTATCTAATTAAACACATGAATATAGGAATTGTATGTTATCCCACATTTGGTGGAAGCGGAGTTGTTGCTACCGAATTAGGGATCGCATTAGCGCATAAAGGCCATAAGGTACATTTCATTACCTACTCTCAACCATTCAGATTAAATCAGTTCAATGAAAATCTGTTTTATCACGAGGTGAATGTAAATGACTATCCCCTGTTCGATTATCAGCCTTATGAAAGTGTATTAGCCAGCAAAATTGTGGATGTGGCTATTTATGAACGTCTGGATATATTACATGTACACTATGCTATTCCGCATGCTTCGGTTGCTTATCTGGCGCAACAGATTTTAAAATCAAGAAAAATAAAACTGCCTTATATTACAACCTTACACGGCACGGATATTACCTTAGTTGGTCAGGATCCGTCGTTTGAGCCGGTGATCTTCTTTTCTCTGAATAACAGTAATGCCATTACTTCCGTATCGGAAAGCTTAAGGAAAGACACCTTAAAAACCTTTAAGATTGCCAATGATGTGAAAGTAATCCCTAATTTTATTAAGATAACGGATTATGAAAATAACACAGCGAGTTGTCTCAGAAAAAATTTCGCGTTACCGAATGAAAAAATACTGATCCATATTTCCAATTTCAGAAAGGTGAAACGTGTGGAAGATGTTTTACGTATTTTTGACATTGTTCGAAAAACCGTTCCCTGCAAACTCATATTGGTGGGCGATGGTCCGGAAAGGCCCGCTATTGATAAATTATGCAGAGAATTAAATACCTGTAGTGATATTATTTCTGTTGGAAAAATTGCCAATCCTAAAGAGATTTTAGCAGTTGCCGATGTCTTTATTTTACCATCCGAAACAGAAAGTTTTGGGTTATCGGCTTTGGAAGCCATGGCAATGAAAGTACCGGTTATTTCAACCAATACGGGAGGTATCCCCGAATTAAACATTCATGGCAAAACAGGCTATATGAGTAAAGTAGGTGATTATGAGGATATGGCCAAAAACACTATTGCTTTACTATCGGATGATAAAACGTTTCAGGAGTTCAGAGTAAATGCCTTTGAACAAGCCAGAAAATTTGATATCGATACGATTTTACCCATGTATGAGAAATTATACAAGGAAGTTATTGCTGCGGGCATTTAAAACAACTAAAGCGGGGATAAATTTTTCCGGGCAGGTTTTTCGCATTCTTCAAAAACTGTACCTCCCAGATAAGGCAACAACCTATTAAAATCAGTTGTTCTGATATAATAATTTCCTAAAGCCTGATAGAGTTTGGTTTGATCTGTTGTAGTTTCCTTGGAGTAATAGGTCTTGATGTCATCTATTAAAACCATTGTCAATAAATCATCTGACTTCCTTTTACTTTTGTACCATTTGATGTCTTTCATTCTACAGATATTAATCAGTAATAGAGTTCTATTGGATCACAATTTTTTTAGTTCCAACAGGGAACGACGTGTTATCTCCGCTGTAACACCTCACATAATAAATCCCTTTGGGATAGTGAGATAAATCCATTTCAAAAGGCTCCATACCTTTATGAAATGAGGAGTACATTTTTTTCCCAAGAACAGTATAGACTTCTATCAGCTGTTCTTTATCAGACTTAGCAAGCGATTGAAGAGTAAAAACTCCATTGGAAGGGTTGGGAAAAATGTCAACGTTCTGTTCTTCACCAATCATTTCATGAAGGCCCGTTGAAAGAGCAACACTGGCATCATCCAACCAGAGTATACTGCCCGCCTTTGGATTTTTATCTAATGAAGAAGAACTGATCAATACCCACAAGGTATCTGGAGTAGCGGTACTCACATACGTAAAGTTAACCGTGGCCAGTTGCCAGCCCGAACTGCCGGTGGCAGTATGTGTTTTAAATATCCCACCTCCTACCGGATTTCTGTGATTAACCAGCAATGCTCTGAACACCGCTGTATCTGTACCGTTTGGTTTGTACTGGTAATAGATATTGAATTGTGAAATTTTTTGAGTAAAAGGAATACCCGGAGTATACGATTGATTAGAGACATTAACATTGCCATTAAACAAAATACCCAAGGTATCATTGTATGCATGACCAATAAAAGGAATTCCCCAGCTATTATAATAATTCCATGAAGTAGCTGTATAGGCTTTGGTTTGCAAACGTACGGCATAACTCCCCGAATGAACCGTATCCGTGCATCTGGTAACAGAAATGGGACTACTTCCCAAAAATGAACTATTAAAATAATTATAATCGCACCAACCGGTGGTGGCATTGCCGCTGTTAGGGTTCATGGCCGTTGGTACTAACATATCATTGGTCCAGGTTTCAAAACCGGGGTTAATCAACTGAGCATGCAT
>JACQAK010000135.1 GCA_016194985.1 Bacteroidota bacterium | reverse complement strand
CGTAATCGTGTTGAGTATATACACTGAATACTTTTAAATCATAGCCTTCTTTTTTCAAGGCATGGTATTCTGTCAATAATTTAGGGATCTCTGTTTTACAATGTCCACAATCCACATCCCAAAACACCAATAATAAATAGTCTGATTTTACACCATAGAGCGATACAAATGTCTGCGCCAGATTTTGAACATTATCATAGTATAATTTAGTAGCTCCGGGGCTTGTTTTTACCGTATCAAAGCCCATTCTGGCAATTTGTTTATGTCCGATGGTATCGATCATTAATAAATCAGGTGCCTGACTTCCCAATAACAATGGCTTTAAGATATCACCACGTTCTTTAATTTTTTCAATGGTTGCAGCATCATACACTTCTTTAGCCATTCCTGTTCTGATATATTTATCAATAACATGAACAAATACTTTATCAAAGCCCATTAATTTAGAAGATTCTGAAGTGAACAGGAAATGTGCAATCAATAATTTTTGCATCATCGTACCTGCTTTGGTTTTAGCCATCAAACGATCAATTTCGGCACTTACTGTATCCGGATTTTGAATGATCACGTTATTGAAGTATTTTTTCAGCTTGTCGGCAAAGAAAGGGGTACGCATAATACCGTCATCCTGAAAATTAACCCCATCCCAATAATGATTTTTGTAGTAATTGTAAATATATAAACTGTCCGGTCTTCCGTTAGAGGCCTTTGGAATATCCTTTGCCTCCTTTTCCATTTTTAAGTTAATCACATCTCCAACAAACATTCCTTTATGTTGTTCCAAAAATGTTTTTTCGAAAGCTAATACAGATTCATTCATTGCTTTACCTTTTTCAACAATAAAAGCCAATGAATCTTTTGAGCTCATACCTTTTGTCTTACTTCTCATTTCACCAAATTCCTTATTCTTTGCTGTAATGAATTTGATATAATTGAAAAAGTCATCATTCTCTTTAGACGTAGAACATTTCAAATTCTTTACCAGATCGGCTGTATCAGTACTCATCACAATTTTTTGATTGTTATCGCTGATGAAAAAATCGAAGTATCTGGCTTTATCCTGGCTTACCAGGTAATAAACACCCTTGTCTAAAGTATTTTTACCTTTAAACACTACATTTCCTTTTACTACTTTTTTACAGGTATCTGCCAAATAGGATTTATCAAACTGATAAAAAGCCAAATACATTACAGTGTCTTTGCAATTCTTAAAATTAATTCTAATGTCATGACCTCCCTGAGCTGATGCTGACATCATGATGGAGAGCAGGCTAAAACTTAATAGTAACTTTTTCATAATAGTTGATGGTTTATTCAATATAATAATTCAGTAATAATGCTTGAAAGTTAATATTGCATGGCAAAAATACAAAAAGCCTCCTAACGAAACACGTTTATAGGAATTATTTTGCTTCGTTATTTTTTTCTGATTTGTACTCTTTTTCCATTTGCTTCATAATATCTTTGATTTGCTCTACGCCAATACGTTTAGCTTTAATTCGTTTATTTTTATCCAAAACATAAATAACCGGTGTAGAGTAAATATCATATTTTTCCTTGATATTGTTGATATGAACGCCATCATATAAATTTATCCAATCCAGCTTATTATCAATGATGTATTTTCTCCATTTTTCATAATCATGTTGTGTGTATACACTGAATACTTTTAAATCATAGCCTTCTTTTTTCAAGGCATGATATTCGTCTAATAATTTAGGGATCTCCGTTTTACAATGTCCGCAATCCACGTCCCAAAACACTAACACCAGATATTCTGATTTTACTCCGTAGAGTGATACAAAAGTTTGAGCAAGGTTTTGAGCATTATCATAGTATATTTTAGTGGCGCCCTGGCTTGTTTTTACTGTGTCAAAGCCCATTCTGGCAACTTGTTTGTGGCCAATGGTATCGATCATTAATAAATCAGGTGCCTGATTTCCCAACAACAATGGCCTTAAGATATCACCACGTTCTTTAATTTTTTCAATAGTTGCCGCATCATACACTTCTTTGGCCATTCCTGTTCTGATATAGTTATCAATAACATGAACAAATACTTTATCAAAGCCCATTAGTTTTGATGATTCGGCTGTAGAAGTAAAATGAGCAATCAGTAGTTTTTGCATCATCGTACCTGCTTTGGTTTTAGCCATGATGCGGTCAATTTCTATATTAACAGTATCGGGGTTTTGAATGATAATTGAGTTAAAAAACTTGTTGAGTTTATCACCAAATACAGGCGTTCTCATAATTCCATCGTCCTGAAAATTAACACCATCCCAATAATGGTTTTTATAATAGTTGTATACATACACACTATCGGGTCTTCCGTTGGAGGCTTTAGGAATATCCTTTGCTTCTTTTTCTGATTTCAAATTAATAAAATCCGCTACAAATGTGCCTTTATGTTCATCCGCGAACTTTTTTTCGAAAGCCGTAACTTCTTCATTCAACACTTTTCCTTTTTCCGTGATAAAAGCCAATGAATCTTTTTTATTCATGCCTTTGGTCTTATTTCTGAGATCGCCCAATTCTTTATTTTTTGCAGAAAAGAATTTGATATAATTAAAAAAATCATCGTTTTCTTTTGATGACGGTGACTTTAAGCTGTTTACCAAATCCGTAGTATCCGCAGCAACTGTTAATTTTTGTGTTTCGGGAGTTATCAGAATATCGAAATATTTAACCATACCCTGTCCTACCAAAAAGTACATGCCTTTTTCGAGTGGCTTGTTTCCTTTAAAAACAACGTTTCCTTTTACTACTTTTTTACAGGTATCCATTACATAGGGTTTACCAAACTGGTAATACGCCAAATACATCACGGTATCTTTGCAATGTTTAAAATTGATTCGTATATCGTGTCCGCTTTGTGCTGTGGCAGATGTAATGACCGAGAATAGACTGAGACCTAATAGTAGTTTTTTCATATAAACGTAAGTTGTAGCAATGCTAATGTTGCATAGCTTGTTTTCAAATTTAGACCCAATAACACTCAGATTATATTTAAAATTTGTTAAATGAGTGAAATAGTGAATTATTGATGGTGACAAGGGATTGGCGATTAGTGAATTTGCTTTCGAAGTACTAATCAATTGATTTTTTATTGTAAATCATGTAGCCAAAATGGAAGAAAAAAGAGAAGCTGTTTTCGTTTTTATCGTAGTAATTAACCCCAATACTTAAAGGACCTACCGGTGTATGATAAATCAAGCTTCCCATACCCAAAAAATGTCTGTACAAAAAGGGTGTACTGTATTCTGCCTTATTATCTGATGTCTTTAGAATTGATAATACGGGTTGGTATAAATAACCTTCAAATCTGATGTCGAGATTATTATAGGGAGTAGCGATGGCTTTTAATCCTCCTGCCATGTATTGGTGTGCTCTGTAATCATTTATGAATAATGTTTGACTCTCGGGTATAGGATTAAATGAGGGGGCCGACAAAATGGACGCAGAGTAATTTCGGAAGAAGTCCTGCGAAGAATAAACGCCTTCGGCGAATACCCCAATTTTAAAGTACTTAATGGGCTTAATGTATTTATCAATCGTTATTTTTAAATTGAACCAATGATGCGATGGGCCATTGATAAACGCTACTGTATCTTTTGCTGTGGAACCGGGATAGTAATGTTCAAGTCCATTTACATATTTTGCTCTGATAAATATGTTTGTTCCTTCGGAAGCATATTGTTTTCTATTAAGTGTATTGATCTGATAGGATATTTGTCCGTAGCCAAAATCAAAGGATGTCACATCACTTGTATCCAGTTTGGTGAACTGATCTACCTGATAATATTTATTCCTCCATTCGCTGTAACCGCCTGTTAATACTGCTTTTCCTATATTTCCGGCAGGCGCTCCAACATTTATCTCCCCAAACAGATCTTCCTGTACCAAATAAGCAGGCTTCTCAAAATCATAGAACAAGGCGCTACTTTTATAATAATCCCATCTCGAAATAGTAAAAGAGGGTTCGACGTAAAAGGGGATTTTTGTGGGAAATTCGAGCCGTAATTTTGTAAGAGAACTTGAATTCAATTTGCCCAAATACCCATTTGCATAAGCCGTAACACCTATTTTTCCTATATAATTATACTGAACCGCCAGAAAGAAATTACTGATGGGACGATTAGATAAATTACCCCCAATATCAAAAAACAAATGCTTATCCTTTTTCGTGTTCAGGGTTAAAGCGTATTTTCCGGTTGCTGTATCCAAAGAGGTAGTGGGATATGCAGATTTTATTTTTTCATCTGCCATCATCCTGAAATACTGTTTTTTTAATTGTTTAAAGGTAAAGGTATCGCGTTTATTGGTAATGCTTTTTGTGACAAATGCCTGCATTTTTTTATCTACTCCCTTTACAATTACTTTGTCATACACAATTTTTGAAGACGTGACTCTGTCTCTGAATGCCGCACGTTTTTTATTGAGTTCCTCCTGATCCTGATAATGACTAATGTGTGCCTTGATCTCGGGCATATGTCTGATTGTGGCCGCATATCCACTATCTATCAAGCGTTGTGCCGATTCGAAATTAAAAACCCCGACATCGGCCCATGGCTGAATAATAACGCCATTCTCGCAAACAGGGCTAAAATTACTTTTGTTCATTAACATGTTACGAAGTTGCAGATACAAATTATCATCGCTTGGCAATTTCGAGTTTTCGGTTACAGAACTTCCAATAATAAAATCAGGATAAAGTTCTTCATACATGACATCGGATGGAAAATTATTGTATAATCCCCCATCAAACAACAATGTACTGTCAATAGAAATAGGTCTAATGTAAAATGGGTAACTCATGGAAGCCCTGATGGCTGAAGGCATATCGCCGTCTCTAAAAACAACGCAGCGTTTTTTCTCAATATCAGAAGCCACACATCTGAATGGAACCAATAAACTGTCAAAATTGTAATGTGATGCAGCATTTGCGGGGGCAAAGGTCTCCATGAGGTAAAAATCAATGGGCACCGAATTAATCAGGTTTGTTGCAAGGTTGCTTATTAAAGAGTTGTTCAAGTTAAGTTTCAATGTTCGCCAGGAGGCATAATCGTCGCGTTTTCTGACATAGTAGCCAAATTTAGGCGACATTTCTCCTTTTGTTAAATTAGAAAACGTATGATCCTTTACCATTCTTTCAATTTCCGAAGGCGAATAACCGGAAGCATAAAGACCACCAATAATGCTTCCAATGGAAGTTCCTGAGATGCAACTTACCGGGATATGATTTTCTTCAAGGGCCTTTAAAACGCCAATATGCGCAATTCCACTGGCTCCTCCCCCGCTCATAACCAGTCCCACTTTTTGAGCCCGCATTAGTGATGCCGCTAAAACCAATACAATAAAGCATGTGGCCCTTAAACAGCTAACTATGTTTATTATTTGTCTCAATCTTCACAAATTTACCTTAAAATTATATAGCAAAACATAATCTGCAAATTTCGCTGAAATTATTTTATTTACTGAAATATTTTATTTACTTAGCAGATTACTAGAACTTGCTGATTAAATTGTGCTAAAATACATTACAAGAAAAATATTATATGGTGTTCTCGTTTTATACGGTGTGATTACTGTGATATTCTTTTTATTTAATGTATTGCCCGGAGACCCTGCTACTATTATGCTTGGGCAAAGGGCCAACAAAGAAGCCATCGAAGCCATTCATAAGGATTTAGGTACAGACAGACCAATTATGGAACAATATGCCATGTACCTGAACGATTTATCGCCTATTTCTATCCACAATAACAGTAATAACCAGAGTCATTGGTTTTTAAACCCTGAAAAATATACCTGGCAACCCTTATTTACCTTTGGTCAAAACAAATCGGTGGTTGCTAAACTACCCTATTTAAGGCGATCTTATATCACAAAAAGACGTGTATCTGATATTATTATTGAAACATTACCCGAAACAGCGGTACTGGCCTTTACATCCATTGTTATTGCTTCTATTATCGGTATATTTTTGGGTATTATCAGTGCCATTAAACGTAATACCATTTACGACAGGCTATCGTTAGTATTAGCGGTTTTGGGAATGGCGGCGCCTTCTTTCTTTGTAGGATTAATCATTGCCTGGTTATTTGGATATGTTTTAGCCGATTATACTGGCTTATCTCCTACCGGAAGTTTATACGACATTGACGTATGGGATGGAGAAAAATTAAAATTAAAAAATCTGATCCTGCCTTCCATTACTTTGGGGATAAGACCATTGGCCATTGTTGTGCAATTAATGCGTAGCTCTTTGTTAGATGTCATGAGTCAGGATTATATCCGAACAGCAAAAGCCAAAGGGTTAAGTATGTATGCTGTTATTATCAAACATGCACTAAAAAATGCGTTAAATCCGGTAGTTACTGCTATTTCGGGATGGTTTGCCGGATTAATGGCAGGAGCTGTATTTGTAGAATATATTTTCAGCTGGAAAGGAATTGGCTACGAAGTATTTGAAGCCTTAACCAAAAATGATTTGCCCGTGGTGATGGGCGCTACCTTAATTTTTGCTACCATATTTGTAGTAACCAATATCTTTGTGGATATAGCCTATGGTATCTTAGATCCACGCGTTAGAGTAAAATAAATGAGCAGACAAAAAATAGTTGCCGGTAACTGGAAAATGAATAAATCTCTGCAAGAGGCTAAAACGCTTGTAGAGATGATTATCAATCAGGTAAATGATTTTGATGAGGTTACCAAAATCATCATTCCTCCATTCCCTTTTTTAGATGCGGTAAATCACCTTATTTCATCAAAAGCAAATTTCTCGTTAGGTGCTCAAAATTGTCATACCAATGCCGGTGGCGCTTTTACAGGAGAAGTCAGTGCAAGTATTCTAAAATCTGTTGGCTGTGACTATGTGTTAGTTGGCCATAGTGAAAGAAGACAATTTTTCAAAGAAAAAGAAGCTGACTTCATTTTAAAAATTAAAGAAGCTCTGAAAAACAATATACGTCCTGTTTTTTGTATCGGCGAAACCATACATGAACGGAAAACGGATAATCACTTTAAAGTTGTTACAGAGCAGTTAAGCTCCGTACTAAAAGAGTTTTCGGTTGCGGAATTTTCAAAATTCATTCTCGCATATGAGCCTGTATGGGCCATTGGCACAGGCGAAACCGCTACTGCCGCGCAAGCTCAGGAAATGCACGCTTATATCCGAAACATAGTCACTGATTTATATGACTCCAATATAGCGGCACAGGTATCTATTTTATATGGCGGCAGTTGCAACCCTCAAAATGCTCAGGAATTATTCAAATGCCCTGATGTGGATGGAGGACTTATTGGTGGTGCCTCTTTAAATGCAGATGATTTTTGCAAGATTATATTTTCTTTTTAGTTAAAATAATTACGAATCCATACGAATATTGGAATCAGGGTTTTACCAGCAGATTTGTATTTTCGTATTTTCATTCATAATCCAACAAAATGAACTATATACAATACTCCTTTACCGTTTCTCCTCCGGAGCCGGGCTCTGACATTTTAATTGCATTGCTATCTGATATTGGCTTTGAAAGCTTCACTCAAAATGAAACAGGCTTAGACGCCTATATTCAGGAAGAATTTGATAACGAGGATCTTGTTAAGGAATTAGCATTTGATGATTTTTCATTTTCCTTTGTAAGGACCGAGATCCCAAAAACAAACTGGAATGAAGAGTGGGAAAAGAACTTTAATCCCGTATATGTAGATGATCTGGTATGCATCAGAGCTCATTTTCATCCGAAATCTGATACCGCAAAACATGACATCATCATTACCCCAAAAATGAGTTTTGGCACCGGGCATCATGATACAACGTGGTTAGTAAGTAAAACCATGTTCAGTCTTAATTTTAACAACACCTCTGTTTTAGATATGGGTTGTGGCACCGGTATTTTAGCCATTTTAGCAAAACAATTAGGAGCTACCCGCATTTTAGGAATTGACATTGACGACTGGAGTATTGAAAATTCTATTGAAAATGCAGGCATCAATCATGTTTCAGATATTGAATTTAAAAAAGGAGATGCCTCTCTTCTTCCAACCCATGAGGCCTTTGATGTGATCCTGGCAAACATTAATAAAAATGTGCTAAAAAAAGATTTACCCTCTTACTTTGCCTGTCTTAAAAAAGATGGGCACCTGTTGTTAAGTGGCTTTTTTACTGCGGATGTAGACGAATTAAAAACATTGGCCATAGGAATTGGCTTTCGCTTTGAAGAGAGCTACAATAAAAATGAATGGGCTGTTATTAAGTTGAAAAAATAATCAACTAAACCATTTGTAAATAATTTAATTTTACACTAAACGATTTATAAATGGATCCGGCTTTTAACGAAATACAAAAATTCAATAAGCTATGGCATTATGTGATTGCCGGATTTCCTGTGCTGGTTATTGCCTTTCTTCTTGTAATGGAATTATTAAATAAAATCCCCGAAAAACATAATCAAAACAATATCGATCCTATCTCAGGTTTAGTGATTGGTGTAGCTTTATCCATCGGGTTTTTTATTTGGTTTTCACTTATAAAATTAAAAACAAGTATTACTCACGAAGGCGTTTTTGTGAATTTTTCAGGTATCCCTTTTTGCAAAAAGAAATTTGCCTGGGAACATATTCAGAGTATTTCTGTTATCAACTATTCTCCGCTTAGTGATTATGGAGGATGGGGTGTTAGATACAGCTTAACAGGGAATGGCTGGTGTTATAATGTAGCCGGTGATTACGGCATCAAACTATTTACAGTAAATGGAAAAGCTTTTTTAATTGGAACACAGCAAAAAGAAGAAGCCGGAAAAATAATTACTCATTATTTTAAAAAATAAAATTGTGAAAATAACTTATACCAAAGTATCTCAGGAACATATTAAATTACTACAACAAATTGTAGGTGCTGATGACCTTTTTATAGATGAAGAACATCTTGAAAAATACGGTCAGGATGAAACAGAAGATTTTGTTTTTAAACCCGAAGTTGTAGTCAGACCAAAAACCGTTAGTCAGATTTCAGAGATCATGAAACTGGCCAATACCTTTAAAATACCAGTAACAGCAAGAGGTGCTGGAACGGGATTAAGTGGCGGTGCATTACCCATACATGGTGGTATTATTATCAGTATGGAACGGTTTAATAACATATTACAAATAGATGAGCGCAATTTGCAAGCCACTGTAGAACCCGGAGTTATTAATTATATATTTCAGGAGGAAGTAAAAAAAGCAGGATTGTTTTACCCTCCTGATCCTGCCAGCTGGGGCAGCTGTTCATTAGGAGGCAATGTGGCTCATAGCAGTGGCGGACCAAAAGCAGTAAAATATGGTACTACCAGGGATTATGTTTTAAATATCGAAATGGTGCTGCCTAATGGAGATGTTATCTGGACAGGTGCCAACACCTTAAAATATTCAACCGGATATAATCTCACACATCTGATGGTTGGAAGTGAAGGTACCTTAGGAATCATTACTAAAATTGTATTTAAATTAATTCCTCTGCCAAAACATGATTTACTGATGTTAGTTCCTTTTACATCTGCAGAAAAAGCCTGCGAAGCCGTTGGTGCAACATTCAGGGCAGGAATAACTCCAAGCGCCATGGAATTTATGGAACGTGATGCTATTGACTGGAGTATTAAATATGCAGGGGAAGTTAATTTCGAGATCAAACCTGAATGGCAAGCCTTATTGCTAATTGAAGTGGATGGAAATAATATGGATGTATTATTTACTGATTGTGAAATGATTAGTCACATTATGACCGAACATGGCTGCGACGACATATTAATGGCCGACAGTGCCGAACAAAAAGCCGCACTTTGGAAAATAAGGCGCAAAGTAGGAGAAGCCGTTAAAAGTAACTCTGTATATAAAGAAGAAGACACTGTGGTGCCAAGAGCAGAATTACCGGTGCTTTTAAAAGGGGTGAAAGAAATTGGCGCCAAATATGGATTTAAGAGTGTTTGCTATGGGCATGCCGGAGATGGGAACTTACATGTAAATATTATTAAAGGTGATTTATCGGACGCTGTATGGGAAACAGAATTACCAAAAGGAATTGTTGAAATATTTGAATTGTGTAAAAAATTAGGAGGCACTATCAGCGGCGAACATGGAATTGGCCTGGTTCAAAAAGAATATTTACCAATTGTATTTCCTTCTTATCAATTGGAATTAATGAGAAATATCAAAAAACTATTCGATCCGAATCTGATATTAAACCCCGGGAAAATGGTGTTTTAATACGATTTTACAAATTTGAATATGTATTAAGTTTTATAAATTATTTTGAAACCACTGTTAAATTAAATATATTTGGTAAACAATTAAAACACACTTACATGAAAAAAATTATACTTACATTATTTATTAGCATAAGCTTTTATGCTAATGCCCAGCTTACAGCTTATCATCACGCACCAGCCGTAGGTGATATTAATTATTCTACCTATCAATGTGACTCTACTCTTATAACTGTAGGTTCAGGTGGAGCCGGACAAGTATGGAATTACAATATTTCAAATTTAAACAGTTTAAAAAATTATACAGTGTCAGCATCTTTAAATGCTGCCTATAATCCAGCTGATGTTCAGGTAACTTCAGGGACAGACAATACTTTGTATTACAAATCAAATACAAATAAATTAGAATATTATGGGGGAGATTTATCACTTAATGGTGTTAAGATGAATGTGAAATATGCTTCACCTGCCGTATTTGCTATTTATCCAATGTCTTTAAATACAACTACAACATCTCTCACAAGTGGGACAGTAAATATAACCTCGCCTATTACTACAACACAAGCTTTTTCCGGAACGTGTACTGTTTTAGCAGATGCTACGGGGACACTGACATTACCAGCTAAAACATTTACAAATGTTATTAGAGTTGTTACTACACAAACACTTGTTGCCAGTGTAGCCAGCGTAAAATTACAGTATTATGATTACTACTCCATTGGATCTGCTGCAAAAGCTGCTGTTCTTTCTGTTCAAAATTCTACTGTTACTTCTCTTGCGGGAACCAACATTCAAACTATCACATTTGTTGAAAAAGATTATGAATTAGTGGGTATTAAAGAAACACAAAAACCATCCATTGAATTATCTGTTTTCCCTAATCCTGCATCAAATTTTGTAAACTTTACAACTACCAGTACAGAAGTTGCAAAGATCATTACGTTTGATGTAACTGGTAAAATAGTTGCTACAGAAACAATGGAAATGGGTAAAGTTAAGTTAAACGTCAATAATCTTTCAAGCGGAGTATACATGTACCATGCTGTAGATAAGAACAATCAGGTTTTATCTACCGGCAAATTCAATGTAAATAAATAAGCATTTTTTTACTACCAAACAAAGCCTTATCTTTACTAGAGATGAGGCTTTGTTTTTTTATAATCATTAGTATTTTTATTTTTTCTTCTTGTTCAAACAAAACAAAAGAAGTAAAGACCGTTAAAATAAATGCTCCGCAGGATCTCGAAAAAGAAATTTCAAATGAACTAAGCACTTTAATAACGGCAGATACCATAATAAGCATTGATTCTATTCCATTAACCTGCTATCGGTATTTCAAGTCACAATACACTAACAACTTATTATGGTTCAATACCGCTTCATTAAACACTAAGGGAGATAGCTTACTACAACTTATCAAAAAGTGTGAATATTATGGCTTAATACCTGATAATTACCATTTCTCGGTTATCAAAAATCATATCGATTCAATACATTCCAATAAAAATTTAATCAATGTCACATCTCTGGTCAATGCCGACTTATTGATGAGTGATGCTTATTATTTAATGGGTGCCCATTTGAATAAAGGACGCTTTTATGCTGATAGCATTTGTTTACAAACCAACTTTAATAAACTGGATCATGGCTGGGATAGCCTGTTATTAGAAGGATACACGAAGAATCATTTAAAAGCGGCTTTAGATTCTTTAGAACCTAAATTTTATCATTACCGGATGCTCAAAAAAGAACTGGCAGTTATTCTCAATGATACAACATTATACCAGGTTGATTCCATTCCCTTTGTAACAGAAAAAGATTCGCTTATAAAACGTCAACTCATTATTAAGAGCCTTATTAAACAAGGATTTTATGATACAACATCTTCATTCAATGATAGTATGCGGCTTGTGAAAGCATTAAATAAATTACAAAAAAAATGGTTCATTCAACCTGATGGAAAGTTGGGTAAGTATACAACACAGTCCTTATCATACAACAGAGATAAAATTATTAAACAAATCTGCATGACCATGGAACGTTGGCGATGGGAAAACAAATTCCCGGAGAAGTATGCCTTCATCAATATTCCCGCGTTTTGGCTAACTGTATTTGAAAAAGATACGGTGGTGATGCAATCGGCGGTAGTATGCGGAAAACCGGATCATCAAACACCTGTTTTGAAAAGTAAGATCGATCACATGTTAATTTACCCGTATTGGAATGTTCCGATAAGCATAGCCACTAAGGAAATTTTACCCGCTGTTCAGCGTGATACAGCATACATCAGAAAGAAAAACTTTGAAGTATTGGGAGCAGGCAATAAAGTATTGGATTATACTAAAATTCCCTGGAGAAAATACACCAAGGATTATCTACCCGTAAGATTCAGGCAGCGTATTGGTGAAGAAAATAGTTTGGGTGTTGTGAAATTTAATTTCAATAATCCTTATGGTGTTTATTTGCATGACACCAACTCTAAAAGATATTTTAAAACCAGTTCCCGCGCACAAAGCCATGGTTGCATCCGTCTGGAACAATTTATTGAATTTGCCGATTTTTTGATCAGGGATGATAGTGTTCATTACACTCATGATAGCTTACAACTTTACTTCGCCAAGCAGGAACAACGCAAATTAAAATTAAAGAAACCTTTACCTATTTACACGCGCTATTATACGGCAAACGCAGACAGTACCGGATTAAAACTATACATTGACGTATACAGAAAGGATGAGGAAATGATGAACCTTATCTACGGAGTCAAGAGCTTTAAATGATAAGTTGTGAGTTAGAAGGCATTTGATAACTCTCAACTTATCTCTCCATTATTATTGTGCAACTCCTTCTTTAAATCCTACAGCACTCATACAAAACCAACCAACCACTCTCACTTTATCCCCGGTCACATTTTTAATATTGGTTTTAACGTTTTCAGGACTCGTAGCAAATAAACCGGAATTAGTAGTTTGTGTTTGCACCTGAGTGAGGAAATTGTAAGTAAGCAGATCAATGGAATGAATTTCTACACGGCAAACATCGTATTTGTTAAAGACTTCACCAAAAGGCGTAACGGCTTGTGCTATCGGTGTAATAAATGGAAAACCATCTGCTCCCTGACCATAAGCCCCATTTGCACATATATTAATTTCACCTCCTTTATTAAAGAATACGCCATTTCGGTATGATTTGATCCAATAATAATCCACCGTATCTCCCGGAGGATCAAAGCCCAGAAAAGAAAACTTATAACCCTCTTTTCCACCGCCCAATCCACCTCCTTCTTTATATTCCGCAATTAAGCTGTCCACTTTAGTCGTTCTGTTCATTCGCGAAGAAGCCTTAAAAGTAGTTCCCTGATGAACAATCGTCAATTCGTACTCATGCCCTACTCTTCCCATAGTATCTGTTGTAGCCAGATCTAACACATAATCTCCGTTCGTATTATCGGTAAATGCATAATCCAATCCCGAAGTGAGATCTTTAATGTGTACAGAAGCCCCGGTTATTGGCTCATTGGGCTTTTGACTGAAGTACCCGTCGGTATAGGTCAATCTGATTTTTTGCTGAGAACGCATATCATTTACAAATGCATCAACGGTAACCATTGGTTCTCCCTGATCCAGCTTTACCTGTATCACATCTTCGCAAGATACAAAGGAGATAACCGTTAGCAGACAAATAATTAATTTTATAGTTTTCATAGGTATGAATTTGATATCTTAAAATTTAAAGTTATAGGTAATTGCAGGAATAATAGATCCAACCACCGAGTATCTCACAGCTTCTGTATTTACAGGATAATCAGGATTATTTCTGAAATAAATCGAGAATGCATTTCGTCTGTTATATACGTTATACACACTTAATACCAATAAATGCTTACGTCCTTTTTTGTTATTAGGCGCAAGATTGTAGGTAATACCAATATCCGCTCTGTGATAAGGTGTATTTCGGTAATTATTTCTTTTATTATCGGTGTTGTAAGGGATTACATATCCCTGTACTTCCACTTTAGCTGTTGGGAAAGTAGCCGGGGTTCCTGTTTGGTAAACAAAATTAGCAGAGAAGCTCAACCGTTTATTTAAGTCATAAATCAAAACTGTGTTTACATTATGTGTTCTGTCGTACTTAGACAAGAACCACTCGTCATTACTTATTCCTCTAACTTGTCGTTCGGTGCGTGAAAGTGTATAACTGATCCATCCGGTAAATTTACCTTTTGTCTTTTTTAAATATAATTCAAATCCATATGCTCTGCCTTTTCCCTGAATCAGATCTGCTTCTAAATATTTATTTAATAATAAGTCTGCATTATCCACATAATCTAATTGATTTTGCAATGACTTATAGTAAATCTCTGCAGATGTCTCAAACATATTATCTTTAAAATTACGGAAGTAGCCTAAGGTAACCTGATCAGAAATTAACGGTTTAATATTATTAGTAACCGGTGTGTATATATCCAAAGGTGTTGAGGCCGCCGTATTAGATACGATGTGCAAATATTGCGACATTCTGTTATACCCTAATTTCACGGAGCTTTTATCATTAATGGTATAATTTATTGCTAAACGGGGCTCCGGATTATTATACATTTTAATGCTTTTCCCTGAAGCAATTTTTTCTTCCTTATCCAATGGTTTGCTTTCATTAGGAATCGTATCACGATAAGTATACTTGGTTCCTTTACCCATATAATCAAACAGCGACCATCTTATTCCATATTGCAATGTAAAACGATTTGAAAGTTTTTGCTCATTATCAATATATGCAGCATACTCCACACCATATTCATTATCCAAACTAATATTCGATTTATTTCCATCCTGAGATGTAATAATAGCCTGACCCGGCTTAAATGTATATAAGATGGCCTGAGCTCCGAACTTGATCGTGTTTTTACTATTTAAGTAATACGTGAAATCAGGCTTAAAGCTGTAATTGATAATATTCGATGTCCATTCAAATTTCTGATCATTGCCATCATTTTTAAATCCTAACTCATATTTGTAATTACTATAAAACGTGGTCAGATTCATAAATAATTTGCTGTTAAATATATGGTTCCAACGCACGGTACCGGTTGTATTTCCCCAATTAAATGTAAATCCTGCTCCAAATACATCTCTACCCAAATAACCGCTCGCAAACACAGTATTCTTGTCATTTATCCTCCAGTTAAGCTTAGCTGTTAAATCATAAAAATAAAATTTAGCATCTTTTAAGCTCGGTTGTTTTTGAGCCAAAATAGGTTTCGCCAAAATATCGATATAACTTCTTCTGCCTGCCACAATAAATGATGCTTTATCTTTAAAAATAGGTGCCTCAATAGATAATCGACTGAAAATAGTTCCTAAACCACCATTCACTTCCATTTTTTTACTGTTTCCTTCTTTCATCCGGATATCCAATACTGATGAAGCTCTTCCTCCATATTGAGCAGGAATACCTCCTTTGATCAGCTTCACATCTTTTACGGCGTCCGGATTAAAAATGGAGAAAAAACCAAATAAATGGGAGGAGTTGTAAACAGGGGCTTCATCCATTAATACCAAATTCTGGTCAATATTACCTCCGCGCACATTAAACCCACTTGCCCCTTCTCCAACAGTAGTTACGCCCGGCAGTAATTGAATACTTTTAATGATATCTACTTCGCCCAATAAAGCCGGCATTTTTTGGATTTGTTTAATATCCAGTTTAGCCACACTCATTTCCATACTCTTAATGTTTTTATCCTCTCTCTCAGACGATACAACAACCTCTTCCAGCTCTTTTCCTTCTTCTGCCATCTCCAAGCTCAACGTTTGATTAGAAGTAAGATCAACAGGCTTCAAAATAGTTTTGTAGCCAACAAATGAAAACACTATTGTGTCCTGACCCTTTGGCAGCGTTAACGAATAAAAACCATATGCATTAGTACTGGTACCGATTTGAGAGTTTTTTTTATAAACGGTTACTCCAATAAGAGCTTCTCCATTCTTAGCGTCTTTCGCGTAACCGCTAATAGTAAATTTTTCCTGAGAACTTGCTATATATGTCGCGCATATTAAACAAGCCAAAATTAGTTTTTTCATAGATTTTAAATATTCGGGTGCAAACTTAGGAAACTTATTTTAATTTTATAGTTTCCTAAACGATTTTTTTACCTCTTGTGTAACGCCACAATAAAAAAATTGTTGTGAAGAACGATAAAGTTTATGTCGAATTTTTATAGCATAAAAAAACCTCCTAAGAATCTTAGGAGGTTTTTATAATATAATCTTAGCTTAGAAATGCCATAAATCGGCATCTATACCTTTTGAGTATCGTTCAATGGATCTGTCATAAACATTCGTTTCTTTGGTTGCAACCGAAGAGAACTGTCGTTTCCAGAATATATCTTCAAATGTTCTGCGCTCAGCATCATTTTTAGCATTATACACTTCGTGTTTAGCAAAAAACGGACGGCAGGCAGGGAAATAAGTATAGAATAAAGAGAATTCACCTAAATCTTCTTTTCCCGGTTTAAGTACGTTGAATCCCATTGCTAAAATTCGCACTTCCAATACCGATTTTTGTTTATCAAAGAACCAGTCTTCTTTTAACTCTAAAGAGGTGAAGTTTTCATAAATCCAGGTAGAATCAATTGCTCCCGGTTTTTTAACCATAATGGAGTTACCATTGGCGTCAAACTCTTCTACTTCAGTTGTATCACCTTGCAATACAATTTTATTTCTGATAGCAGATAACTCTAAAGGTTGAAGAAATTCGTCATCCACAAAGGCAATGATTTGTCCGGTTAAAACATATTTCGTAATCACCTGCATTAATGAAATTCTGCTGGTCACATTTTCGATCGGATAGTATAATTGTTGGTTTTGCTTTTCACGCATATCCAATCTTCTCCAAACACGTTTTTCCCAGTTCACATCTCCTTCACGAAGGTGTGTGTAAGGAATAAATCTTCTGTTGTTAGAGTTTTCCTTATCATAAATTCCATCTCTGTAATCTCCCGGCTGGAATACACCAGGTTGGGCTTTTACATTTAAAGCCATTAATATAACAGCTAAAAATAAAATGTTTTTGAAATTTATCATACTATCAGATTTTAGATTTATGTCAATTATTATTTACTTACTTTAATACCAACTGTTGTAGAAGTAACTTTACCATCCGGACCTTTTACTTTTGCATCAATATATACTTTAGTATTAACATCAGCACCTTTTAAGATAGCTGCAGCTGCAGAGCTTAAGTTGTTTCCGCTTCCTGCTTCCTGAGCTAATTTTCCTTTTACTTTACCAGTAACTTCATAAGATTGAACAATGAAGTTAGCCTGGAAATCAAATCCGTTAGCACCTGCACCAAGACCGCTAACCATACCTAAATCAGCTCTTTTCATTTCTTGTGGAGCATATTTACCACCAATTTTTAATTCTGGTTTTGGTAAAGGTTTTACACGGAATTTAATAGGAGGACCTTGAGATTTAACTCCATCTTTGGTTTTTGCAGATACGGATACCATACACTCCCCTGTTCCTGAAAAATTAAATTCATATTTTCCTGCACCTTTAGGAGTTACTCTAACACCTGAACCTGTAGCGCTTACGCTGATATCTGAAGGAGAGATACCTGCAGCAGCTGCAGTAACAGGATTAGGTACACCTGCATAAAATACGTTCATTTGATCTGCAGAAACACTCGCAGCCGATTTAGCTACTTTATAGGCTCCTGTAAATGGATAATATTTAAAGCTACCATCAGGGTTTTTGTATTTAATTACCCCTTTATACTCCTGATCACCTTCTCCACCTGTAGTTCTGGATAATTTACCTTCACCACCTTGAAGAGGAACAAGTTCACCTTTAGCTCCTGAAGCAGCAGCTGCAGAGTCAACACCTAATAAAATTTCCATATCACCTGCTGCTAACTTAGAAGACGATGCTGCTAAGAAGATATCAGCTGTGTAAGGTTGTCCGGCTGCAATGTAAGAAGACGGCGCAACAACGCGGGCTTTAATCGCATCAAATTTGATTGCTAATTTACCACTGGCACCTGAGAATACTTGTAATACCTCTGCTTCAACGTTTTTTAAATCCGTTTGAAATTTGTTCAAGTTAGTATAAACCGCTGCTAAAGGTAAGTGGTAAAAATTATCCATTTCCCAGTTAAATTCAACACCATCTTCCACACGTTTACTATCGGTTGGTTTAATAGAAGCGAATTTCTTTTTAATACCTTGGTAATCATCATCCAAAAATTTAGTTTTTGGATCTTTTTGCATACCATCCACTAAAGCAACTAATTTATCATGTAAACCAGTCATTTTTTGGCGTAATTCGTAAGCAGTAAAAGGACCTTTTTCCGGTTCTTTAGGCTCACCTAAACCTAACATGTGACTAGGCATATCATAGTCGTCCATTTTCTCCATTCTACGAAGATTTAAAGTATCGGCTATTTTTTCATTTTCCTGTGCTGTAGGTTCTGTGTGCGCAACAATTTTAGCTCTTAACTCGCTGATATATTTATCAACTTCGCTAATCATTTTTTGTGCTTCCAATGCTTTCTCATAGTATGGTTTTGCTGCTGCATTACCACCAATAGATGATTCGAAAGCTTTAGTTACACGTGTATTGTTTTCTGTTAAATTTTCTTTTGATTTTACTAAACTTTCATTTACAGATAAGTAACCTTGTAAAATTTGTTTAGATACGTTCATTGCCAAAAGTGCAGTCAATACGAGGTACATCATACCTATCATTTTCTGCCTTGGTGTTTCTTTACCGCCTCCCATAATACTATACTATTTTTTTTTAGATTAAAAGTTAAATAAGTTATAGGAACCAAACGAAAGAAGTAGTTCCTTTCATTTGGTTCCGTAGTGGTTTATATTATTATGCTTTATTAAAATTCATAGCACCTAACATATTACCGTAAATGGTATTAAGTGCTGTTAAATTAGTTGATAATTGAGCCATTTCAGCACGATATTTTTTAGTATCGTCAACTGAATCGTGTAAGTTTTTCATTAAATCAGCTAATCCATCATAGAATTTTTCAGTAGCCTCTAAGTGAGTACGAGACCCTTGTAATTGTAATTCGTATGTAGCATTTAATGCTGATAAGTTTTTAGCAACGCTGTTTAATGATCCACCAATTGAAGACCCAGCATCATTAGATTCTGCTAAGCTTGCAATTGAATCTGCAGCTTTGCTGTATGTATCAGCTAAATGAGATACATTTTTAGAAGCGCTTTTCACGCTGTCTACATACTCATTAGTAGCAACAGTAGCATTGCTGATATCGCCAATTTTAGTAGCGCTATCGCTTAAAGAACGTAAACCTGTTCCCAAGCTTTCGATTAATTCAGGTCCAATTTTAGCTTCAGCTAACATATTATCTAATTGTGCAGAAACTGGCAAGCTGTTATCATGTGCAGCATGCTCTTCTTCATGGCCTCCCATACCACCTAATTCAGGGTATGCTAAAGACCAATCATATTCTTCATGTGGAATATCAACGGCGAATAAACAGAATAATACGGCCTCAGTTCCAAGACCACCAATTAAGGCGATAGAAGCTCCTGGCCAGTGCATAATTTTAAATAATGCTCCAACGATTACGATAGCTGCACCAAAGCATGATGCTAAGTGTAAGTACTTTTTAAAACCGGTTACTTTAGGAAGTTTGCTCATAGCTGTTTGTTTTTGTTTAGTTAGTGATTGTTTTGTTTGTTGGTTGGTTGTGTATTTATTTTGTGTTTGTGTGTTTGATTAGTTAAGAATCTTGCCATTATCATCTCCTTTTGAACGACCTAAATAAGTCATCACGTTACGGAAACCGATATAACATTTTGCTGTATCCTGATATTCATATGTTCTTGAACTTACCTGTAAGTAGTAACCT
>JACQAK010000134.1 GCA_016194985.1 Bacteroidota bacterium | reverse complement strand
TTCAATTTTAATAATTCCGTTAGATAATAATTGAACGTCGGCGTATTCAAAAGTTATTTGCTTTTCTATTACCACGCCTAAAAATAAGTTTCTTTTTTCGATTAATCAAACAAAAAATAAATTAATCGATAAATAATCCTCATTAATAGGATTAAATCAGTTACAGGTCGAAGAAAATAAAAGTTAGAAATTAGTTGGTGTTACTGGAAGCACAGGCCGTATGAATGGTCTTGATACCAGTTTTTTGAATAGCTCCAAATCCTCCCGCTACATCAATCAGTTGATGATATCCTTTTCTTTTTAATAAAGACGCCGCGATCATACTTCTGTAACCACCGGCACAATGAATATAATATTCTTTCTCTTTTGATAAAGAATCCTGCCAGTCATTAATAAAATCAAGAGGTTTAGAGCAAACATGTTCTATGTGACCGGATTCATATTCGCCGGGTTTTCTAACATCCAATACATCAATGTTTGAATGAGCAAATTTAGATGAAAAATCTTCGGCAGATATAGAAGCAATAGAAGCTGTTTTATTTCCTGATTGTTTCCAGACATCAACACCACCTTTTAAAAAGCCAAAACAATTATCATAACCAACACGACTTAGGCGCATCACCGTTTCTTCTTCTCTTCCTTCAGGTGTAATTAAGATAATAGGTTGTTTTAAATCGGTAATTAAAGCTCCAACCCATGGTGCAAATTGCCCGTCAATTCCTATAAACACAGAGTTTGGAATATGTTCGGTGGCAAATTCCTGCGGCTTTCTCACATCCAAAATAATGGCAGAAGTCGTATCAATTAAATGCTTCACATCATTAACCGACAATGGCGTTGTACCTTTTAAAGAAACAGCATCGTAATTATCGTAACCGGTTTTATTTAATTGCGCGTTTTTGGCAAAATATTGTGGAGGGGGTAAAATACCTGTTGTTAACTCTTTAATGAATTCAGCTTTACTGATATTAGCTAAAGCATAATTTGTTTTTTTCTGATTTCCTAAAGTATCATAGGTTTCTTTACTCATGTTCTTCCCACAGGCAGAACCGGCACCGTGAGCAGGATATACGATCACATCGTCAGGCAAAGTCATGATCTTATGTCTCAATGAATCATACAGCATTCCGGCTAAATCTTCCTGAGTCAATTCCGATTTAATAGCCAGATCAGGACGTCCTACATCTCCAATAAACAAAGTATCTCCGGTAAATATACAATGAGGCTTTTGATGCTCATCTAATAATAAATAAGTAGCTGATTCTAATGTATGTCCAGGGGTATGAAGAACTCTAATGGTTAACTTTCCGATTTTAAATTCCTGATTATCGGAAGCAACAGTGCTTTTAAAATTGGTATGCGCATTGGGGCCAAATATGATGTCAGCGCCCGTGTGTTTTGCCAGATCCAAATGTCCGGATACAAAATCAGCATGAAAATGCGTCTCGAAGATGTATTTGATTTTAGCGTTATTTTTTGCCGCTAAATCAAGGTATGGCTGGTATTCTCTTAATGGATCAATAATGGCGGCTTCGCCCTCTGATTGAATAAAGTAAGCGCCCTGTGCCAGGCAGCTTGTATATAATTGTTCAACTAACATGCGGTAATTTTTGTCATGTAAAATTACAAAAAAATAGCATCATTATTTAAAATGATGCTATAATATATCAGATCAAAAAGCAATTATTTCATATCGTTGATCACATTGCTGGCTTCAAAAATATAATTATCTTTTTGAATGTTTTTGATCCATTTGATTTCTCTGTTCAATTTGATTGTATCATTCTTCAATACTTCTTTATCATAACCTGGTAATTCAGCAGCAAAGCCTTTAATATCAACTTTCAAATCATCGTATTTTTTATATTGATCGCGCAATTGCTTTTGTTCGGCTCTGAATTTTTCAAGTTTTAAATTGTATTTACTGTCATCCTTTTTCGCTTTCAGTTCTTTTGATTCCGTTTCAATTAATTTGAATGCAGCACTTGCTTTGGTTCTTTCGCTACTGGCTTTTTTCACTTTAGCGTAATTAATTGTATTGTATTCATCGTAGGTGGCTTTCATGATCTCATCCCATGCCATAGGATAATCCATTTCTTTTTCACCAACTTCAATAAAGGCATACGGATCAGGTAATACCACATCTGGCATCACACCTTTTAATTGAGTAGCACCACCATTGATTCTATAAAATTTTTGGTTGGTAATTTTTACTTCACCCAGTGGTCTGATGGTATCAAACTGTGGCAATAAATACTGATCCAGATTATAAAATGATTGAACAGTACCTTTACCAAAACTTTGGGTACCGATAATCACACCTCGTTTATAATCCTGAATGGCTGCTGCCAGAATCTCGGAAGCCGATGCACTTCCATGATTGATCATAATGGCTAAAGGACCATCCCAGGTAACATCCGAATTTCTGTCGTCCATTACATGTACTTCACCTCGTTTATCTTTTACCTGAACTACAGGACCACGGGGAATAAATAAACCGGCCATATCCACCACTTCCTGTAAAGACCCGCCACCATTATCTCTTAAGTCAACAATAATACCTTCAACACCCTGAGCTTTTAATTTTTCCAGTTCTTTTTTCATATCGGCCGAACAACGATGCGCACCATTACGGGTAAAATCAGCATAAAACATAGGTAAATAAATATAACCGATTTTCTTTTTGTTATTTAAAATAGCTGATTTTGCATACGTTTCGTCAATTTCAATTACATCACGAATAATAGGAATTACTTTAAAAGAGCCATCCGGTTTTTTTACGGTTAAGCGAACTTCTGTGCCTTTTTTTCCTTTGATTAATTCTATGGCATCATCCATATCCCAGTTAGTAATATCCTGTGGTTCATTGGCTCCCTGAGCAACTTTATGTATTTCGTCGCCAGCTTTCAATTCTCCCTGCTTAAAGGACGGAGAACCCACAATAATTTCAGATACTTTTAAAATACCGTCTTTTGCCTGTAATCTGGCGCCAATTCCTTCAAATTGCCCGCTCATGCTTTGATCGAATTTCTTTTTTTCTTTAGGTGCAAAATATTCGGTATGCGGGTCATACAACCCGGTAATTGTATTGATATAAGTTGAGAAACGATCTTTAGTGGTAATTTTATTTAAACGCTTAAACCAGTCGATATTGGCTTTTAATGTTTTTCTACGGGCATCCACTTCTAAGCTATCATAACTTTTTTCAACAAATACGGTATCCTTTTTTGCTTTTGCTTTTTCCTGACCAGTCAACATTTCATCCAAACGGGAAAGGGTTTGATATTTCAACATCTTTCTCCATTCTCCTTTTAATTCTTCTTCACTGGCAGCAAATTTTACTTTTTCGCCATCAGTCTCATATTCTTCGTCTATTGAATAATCAAAAGGATTGGCTAAAATTTCCTTACTCCAGCTTTCTTTTTCTTTGATGCGTTTTTCGATCAAATCGGCTGATAATTTATAAAACACAAATGTGCCGTTATTTACTTCATCATCAATGCTTTTGCGATATTTACTTAAGGCATCGATATCGCTTTGAAGTAAGAATTTCTTACTCATATCCAGTCGTTTGATATACAATTTATAAGCTTTTTCGCTAAACTCATCATCTACCTTTAAAGGGCTGTAATGTGCCTGATTTAGAACAGACATCAGCATATCCTGAAGTATTTGATTTTTTTCGAATTGAAAGATAGTAAATGAGCAAAGACTGATTGCTAATACTAATAAGGCTGGTTTTATATATCGACGTTGCATAATAAACAAATTTAAGTGTAAATTCCGACAGTAATGATAAAGATTATAACGGATAATGTCCGTTAGTAACATTATTTTTTTGTTTAAACTTTGTTAATTCATCCCATTTCTAAACCATTACATTTACGACTCATTTTTAAAACAGATTTTGTGCCATGATAGATTTTACACGTTCTGAATTAACACATTTTGTGATCCATTATGTTGGTAATAAAGGCTTAGGAGAAGAATTAACGTTAAGCGAAAAGCAAATTGAGATCAGCGATGATTTTTTAAAGGATACTGTGATGCGTTACCTTACATCGCCTTTCAAAACGGATATTTATTATCAGTTCAAATCAAAAAACGAAATGCATTACCATGATGTAAAAAGTTATGCGGCAGATATATTTTCGTCTCAAAAAAACTTTATAGAAAGCAGTAAGCATATTGCCGAACACCTGTATAATCAATCCATGCATCCAAAAATCAAGGGAGGTGAATTTTATACCTGCTATTTCAAAGATTGTAATGTGGATGGAGTGATCTGCGATGCGATTGGTTTATTTAAAACAGAAAATAAAGACACCTACCTGAAAGTGTTTCAACACATGGTATTGATACCTGCAAAGGTTTTTGCGAAGAAGTATTGACCGAAAACAACAACGTTACCAAGCAGGATCAAATGATGATGTTGAACAAAAGCACCAGCTTTTTTAAAGAGAAAGATAAATTCGATATCAAGGAATTTGAAAAAGAAATTTTGCCTCAGCCCGAATTAAAGGAAGCTTTCAGAGAATACCGACAAACCTATAATGATAAAATGGATCTTACAGCTATCGATGATTTTGAGATCTCTCCAACAGCCGTTAAGAAAAACCAAAAATTCATGAAAAGTGTCGTGAAATTAGATAAGAATTTTCATATTTATGTTCATGGACGACATGATTATGTTGAGAAGGGATATGATGAAGAAAAAGGCCTTAAATTCTACAAATTATATTATGCGAATGAAGATTTTGGGTAATTAACATTTTGGTTTTAATTCTTTTCCTATATTTGTTAAAACTTAAGTGATTTTTTGTTAATTTAGTCGCATAAATGTTAGGAATTAGATTTACCTTGAGAAAGAACTGTACACTATTTGTTTTATTTTTTGCGTTATCGGCCAATACCCTTTTGAGCCAAAGTTTTGCGCGTCCCAATGCCTGGAAAAAATATAGAAAAGAATTG
>JACQAK010000133.1 GCA_016194985.1 Bacteroidota bacterium | reverse complement strand
TTTTGTTGGGGGTACTTGTAATCCTCTATGGTTACTCGCTAGAGCATAAGCAGGCACTAATTCTAATCCTATTTTTTTATCCAATAAAAGACGTTTTACTTTTTTATTTTTATTTTATCAAGAATTGTATAAGCTAATTTATTTTTGGCGCGTGTTTTTGCTTTGTGTAAGCTTAGCTCTTTTGAAAACTGATGGCTTACCAAAATTTTTAATTCAAATTTATTTAATAGATTGAAAAATTTAAGTCTTCAAATGTGCTAAAAAATTGAGATGCAAAAACCGTGACAAAAATATCATAAGTAGGTGTGTGATAGGTAAGAATAATAGCACGCATGAAGTCAATACCCCTATTATACTTTATGTGTGCTATTATTCTTATATAAGAGGTAGGGTGAACAAAAGGCAAACAAAGGTATTACAAACAAATTACCTTTATTTGCCTTTTGTTCATTGGTTGGAATGTTTTTTGGCGTATGTTTTTGATGTGTGTGGACTTAGCTTTTTTGAAAATTGGTTGCTCTGCAAATTTTTTTAAATATGTACTTTATTTACATATTTAAAAACTTAAATTTCCAAATATGCTAATGCGAGTGATTCAAAAACTATGACAAAAAACATTTGAGGTGTGTTGAATTAGAAAATTCATCTTCATTTTTCGTATTGCCCCGTTTAATAAAATTTAATAAAAGCTACTTGAATAAATATACAAGTGCAGGCAAACTCATTTATTGTTTTCAACATGCAAGTATGCCTGCACTTGATTTGTTATTTTTGTATTAACCAAAAAAAGCAGGAATCATGAAACCAGTAAAATTTTTTCTTTACGTCCGCAAATCTTCTGAATTAGAGGAAAGACAAGCAATGTCGATAGAAGCACAATTGGAAGAAGTAGCGGAATATGCGCGACGTGAAAAAATTATTATTGCAGAAAAATTTATTGAAAGCAAAAGCGCCAAGCAACCTGGGCGGAAAGAATTTAACCGCATGATTGAAAAAATATATGCAAGCAAAGAACCGATTGGGGTTATATCATGGCACCCTGATCGTTTGGCGCGTAATAGTTTAGATGGCGGGCAAATTGTTTATTTGATTGATATTCAAAAAATTTGCACGTTAAAGTTTCCTACTTTTTGGTTTGAGCCAACACCGCAAGGTTTGTATATGCTTCAAGTAGCTTTTGGTCAAAGTAAATATTATTCAGATAATCTTTCAGAAAATGTAAAGAGGGGCAATCGTCAAAAAATCAGGCGAGGTGAATATTCAGGGCCTGCTCCAGTAGGATACATCAATAACTTTAAAACTAGAAACATTGAGCCTGACCCGATGAAGGCTAAAATTATTGAACAGTTTTTTAAAGAATATTCTACTGGGAAGTTAAATCTTCACTCCGCGGCTGAGAGACTAAGTTTTTTTGGTATTATGAATGGTAAGGGAACTCCCTATACGCCAACAATGATTCATCGTATGTTAACGAACGTAACATACATTGGAGTTTTAAAGCGTAAAGGAGAGTGCTATCCAAGTAGTTTTGAGGCTATTATTGATAAAAGTACTTTTGATATGGTACAAGAGCGATTAAAGGATCGTTCCATGCCAAGGAAGACGAAAAAACTACATGATTTTGCTTTTAGGGGTTTACTTTCCTGCGGTGAATGTGGGTGCTCTATAACAGCTCAATTTGCAACTGGGAGGCATGGTGGAGTTTACCGTTATTACAGATGTTCTAAAAAGAAAGGTAAATGTAACCAAAGCTATTTATTGGAAAGCAAAGTTGCTGACCAACTAAAAGGTTATTTTGAAAAAATAGCCATATCAGATGAGTGGGCAGAAAAAATGCTTGCGCAAATTGAACAATGGGTAAATGAAGATAGGAAAGATATGGCCGCCAGTTCCCAAAGATTAGAATTGCAGACTAAAGCTGTCGAGGAGAAATTAAACAAATTGGTTAATGCATATTTGGATGGAGATGTCGATAAGGAAATTTATTTAAATCGTAAAGAGGATTTAGTAAAAACCAAGACGGATTTGTTTTATTCTAAGTCTGATTCTGGGAAAAGGCCTAATTGGGTCGAACCCCTAAAAGATTGGGTTAAAACCATTCATAATGCTGGGAAACTTGTCGATTCATCGGCTGATTTATTTGAAATAAAATCAATGTCAGAAAAAATCGGAACGAAACGCCTTTTATTGGATAAAAAAATAGGATTAGAATTAGTGCCTGCTTATGCTCTAGCGAGTAACCATAGAGGATTACAAGTACCCCCAACAAAAAGCCCCGCAAAAGCGGGGCAATTAAAGAGCGGGAAAAATACAATAAATCTCGCTTGGCGGAGAAATAGGGATTCGAACCCCAGGAACCTCACGGTTCAACAGTTTTCAAGACTGCCGCAATCGACCACTCTGCCATTTCTCCAGAGAGGGCAAAAATACTAATTTTTTTTATTATGCAACTAATTTTTATAAAATATTTTTTATCACTAACTTTATACAAATTTACATCCCCCAGTAATTTGTAAATCAATACTATGCGACATTTCCTTTTTATCTTTTCCATCATAATCAGCTGTTCTGTTTTTTCAAACATTACAGTCTATTTTAATTACAATGTGTTTAATACCCCTAATTCCAAACCCTATTTGGAAACTTATTTAACGGTTTCGGGAAACACGGTTAAGTTTTTGCCGGCCAAAGGAGGTTATCAGGCAAACGTTAATATTTCATGGAAAATATTGAAAGGAAAAGATCTGGTAAAAGAATCCAACTACAATTTAATGAGCCCTGTTGCTACAGATACATTGCACTTGCCTTCTTTTATTGATAATCAACGGTTTTTATTGGATAATGGCGAGTATACACTGGAATTGGTGATTACAGATAATGCAGATCCTTCAACACGATCAAGCCATTCCGAAAAAATCAATATCTTATTCAAGCGCGAAAAAAAAATATACACTTCAAACGTTCAGGTTTTGGAGTCGTTTACTAAATCCAGTTCCCCTTCCACACTTACTAAAAGCGGGTATGATTTAGTGCCTTACAACATTAACTATTATCCTAAAAGCCATAATGCACTTAAATTTTATTTCGAAACCTATAATTTAGATACTGTTATTGGAAAAGCATCCAAATTTGTATATTCCTATTATGTTGAAAATAACGAGAATTTTCAAAAACAAATTGGTCTTTCCGGTTTTCAAAAACAAACTGCCAACAGAATAAATCCCTTGCTGGCACAGTTCGATATTAGCCAATTACCTTCCGGTAATTACAATCTGGTAATTGAAGTCAGGGATTCCCTAAATATTGTTCAGGTTCAGAAAAAATGGTTTTTTCAACGTCAGAGTGATGCTGTTCAAAGAGATATGACCGAAAACTCTACCTATAAAACAGTGGAAGAGTTTTTTAATTCTATACAGGGAACAGATTCTTTGAAACAATTTGTAGAATGTTTATGGCCAATATCTTCCTTTAAAGAAAGGGAATGGCAACAAACTCAAATAAAAAGAAAAGATCCTAACTTGATGAGAGGCTATCTGGTAGGATATTGGAAACAGCAGGCTGCCGACACAATCGATCCCTTAAAATTATGGTATTCTTATTATAAAGAAGTGTTGCAGGCAAATGCTCTTTTAAAATGCGGTAAACAAAAAGGATATTATACAGATAGAGGACGTGTTTATTTGCAATACGGTAAGCCCGATCAGCGTAATCAGGTGAATAGCGAACCTGATACCTATCCTTACGAAATCTGGCAATATTACCGAATTTACGACCGTGCTACCAAACGTTTTTTCACAAATAAAAAATTTGTGTTTGTTAATTTTGCCATTGCAGATGATTGCTATAAGCTTATACACAGTGAGGTGAAAGGCGAAATTTACGACGAACGCTGGCGCTTCCGCTTAATGAACCGTACACAGCAATCGTCCAATTTGGATGCCACCCAGCCAAATAGCACTTTTGGAAACCATGTTGACGATAACTTTAACAGCCCTCGCTAATTTATGCAAAACAATAAAGTAGCCGTTGTTATTTTAAACTGGAATGGTAGATCATTTTTAGAAAAATTTTTACCGATCGTCATTAAGTATTCTTCAGGCGCACATATTATTGTTGCAGATAATCAGTCTTCGGATGATAGTGTGGAATTTCTAAAATCCCGATTCCCTCAGGTATCTATTATTATAAATCCTTCCAATGAGGGCTTTTCAAAGGGCTATAACCTGGCATTGAAGCAGGTAAATACTCAATATTACGTGTTATTAAATTCGGATGTAGAGGTAACAGAAAACTGGCTACAACCAATTATTGAATTGTTGGATACTCATCCAAAGATAGCCGCCTGCCAGCCCAAAATATTAGATTACAACCATACATCCCAATTTGAATATGCCGGTGCGGCCGGAGGATTTATTGATAAATATGGTTATCCGTTTTGCAGGGGAAGGATATTTAATGTTCTGGAGGAAGATAAAGGGCAGTATGATACAGCGAAAGAAGTATTTTGGGCCACCGGAGCCTGTATGTTTGTGCGTGCCGAAGCATTTTGGAAAGTAGGAGGATTTGATGATGATTATTTTGCTCACATGGAAGAGATTGATGTATGCTGGCGAATGAAGAATATTGGTTATCAAATCTATGTGGAACCCCAATCAAAAGTGTATCATGTAGGAGGAGGAACTCTAAATAAATTAAGTCCGCGTAAAACATTTTTAAATTTCAGAAATAATTTAATAACGCTTACCAAAAATGCCGCACCACGGTTTCTGTTCTTTAAAATTTTATACAGAATGATATTGGATGGCGTGGCCGCTTTTAAATTTTTATTTGAAGGGAACGGTACTCACTTTATTGCGGTTATCAAGGCTCATTTTTCGTTTTACGCACATTTACCTTCTACTTTAAAGAAAAGGGATGAGATGCGTTTAATGGACGAATTTAAAGATGCTACGGCCGGCGTTTACACAAAGAATATTGTATATGCTCATTTTGTAAAAGGACTGAAGCATTATAGTGAGTTATAGTATTTCATTGGACTTAGGGATTAAACAATTTTTCTCAGATATCGGGTAAATGCTTCACCCCAAGAATTAAAGGTTCTGATTGTTCCAATTAGAAAGCTTCCCTTTTTGAGGATCAAACTCTATTTTGTTTTTCTTACAGATTAAATTCGCTACATCACGCGCCTGAATTAAAGAGATCGGAATGCCGCCACCTGCCCGTCCCCAATGGCTTGCATAATAGTAATTTTTTAGCTTTGGCAATGTAAATTTTACTGGCGATGCCGCAGCCATATCTTTTCCGGGCAACCAGCCCTGCGCACTGCCTTGCCAGTTATTAGTGTAACGTAATACAGTAGCAGGTGTAGCAAAATCGATGATTTCGATATCCTCTTTAATGCCGGGAAACTTTACATTTAATAACTCTACTAAGGCATCTGTAAATTTCTTTTTTTCTTCGCGGTATTTGGCACGCTCATTTTTACGCAAATCTATCCAGTATTGGCCGTTGGTTGTATAAAAACTACAGGCCATCACTGTTTTTCCTTCGGGAGCCAAAGTAGGGTCGTAATTATAAAAATGAGCTTCCAGTCTGTCCCATGATTTGCCGCAAGGAGAAACCAGCTTTACGTCGGTTGGAAAGCGCGAGAAGTGAGGATAGTCTTTGTACGTTCTTTTTAATCCGAACGACACCAATAAAATAGAGTAGTATACATCTAATACTTTTCCGTCTTTTAATTTTAAAATACCCTCATCCACATATTTTCCATCCAGATATTCGAACACTGATTTGTACCAATCGGCGGTGGATAAGACAATATCGCTCTTATGGATCACATCATTTCTTACCAGTAAACCTGTAGCCTGATTATTTTCGGTTAGTATTTTCTTTACGGGTGTGTTGTAATGGATTTTTCCACCCATAGCTATATAATTGTCGGCTATACGTTGTGCCCAGCTCAGAGAGCCGCCAATAGGATAACCGGCGCATTGTTTGTCAAAGAAGGACATAGGAAAATTGAGGACCATCATTTTGATCTCTTCTCCATCAAATAACATTTCAAAACTTTCTTTTAAAAAAGGGCTTTTAAATTTTTTAGCAATATCATAATTGGTTATCCTTTTTTGTTTGGATACATATACTAAAAATTTGAGATATCTGGCCATCTTGATACTTCTGATGATGGAAGGGATCAAGGGCAGTTTATACATCACCGGAGGCAGTTCAAACTGTTGAAGATTACGAATATCCTGAATGATTTCATGAATAACTTTTGAATCTTCGGGAGATAAGTCGAGCATGTAATCACGGAGTTTGTCTAAATTGGTATACAATTTAAAAACCTTGCTACCATACTTGTCTTTAGAATGTTTTACTTCTATATGCTGTCGGATGTCATGATTATGAAAGGGAACCTTTTCCAGATCCATTAATTCTGACCACATTTTATGAAAGCCACTGCCTTTATCAGAACCTAAAATCCAGTGAATCGATCCATCAATGGTATATTCTCCGTTTTTCCAGCTGGTACATAAACCACCGGGAATAGAATGCTTTTCGAAGATTTGTGTTTCAAAACCGTTCATCTGTAAATAGCTGCCGGCACATAATCCGGAAATTCCGGCACCTATAATATTAATTTTGGTCTTTTGTTGCACTATCAAATATATAAAAAAGATTGCTTTTGCCGGTTTTTATAACAAAAAAGGAGCTAGAATGTTCTAGCTCCTTTATCAGAAATGAAAGTGAATTCTATAAATCGTTGATGTTTACTTTAGCACCGGCTTGTTTTTCTTTATGTTTTTTGATTTGAGATTTTAATGCTTCACAGGCCAAATCAATCGACTCTTCAAACGAAGCAGATTGTTTTTTGGAAAATAATTCCTGGCCTTTGGCCAGTATTTTTATTTCGGCCACTTTGTTTTCGCTGTTAGATGATTTATCAAGGCGCATAATAACTTCACCGTTGATTAAACCGTCGTGAAATGTTTTTAATTTGTTCATTTTTTCGTGAGCAAAATCAATTAACTTTTTGTCTGCATCAAAATGCACTGATTGGATGTTCGTTGTCATAATAAATCCTCCTGTTTTTGTGTTTTTAGTTTATACTCTGTTAATTGTAATTTTTTTTAATCTCCTCGTGGATGTGCCTGTTTATATGATTTTTTGAGTTTATCTATTGTATTATGTGTATAGATCTGTGTGGCGCTTAAATTAGCATGTCCCAGTAAATCTTTCACAGCATTAATATCAGCACCATTGTTTAAAAGATGTGTGGCAAACGTATGACGTAATACATGTGGACTTTTCTTTTGTATGGTGGTAATTTGCGAAAGGTATTTTTTTACAGAATGGTAAACACTTTGTTCGCTTAGTGTATGTCCTTTCTCGCTAACCAACAACATAGGATTTGATAAGTTTAGTTCCTTTTTTACTTGCAAATACACCTCAAGGTTACGTTTTAGGGGTAAAGAAATCGGAATAATTCTTTCTTTATTTCGTTTGCCTAACACTTTAATGGTGGAATTATACAGGTCAACGTCAACTTCCTTTAAATGAGTTAATTCCGAGCGCCGGATACCGGTTTGATAAAGTAAATCCAATATTAGTTTATCTCTTTGTCCTGAAAAACCCTCATCAAATGTTACTTCTGTAAATAAATCTTCCATTTGATGCTCATCCACAAAAACAGGCAAACGTTTGGGTGTTTTGGGTCCCGAAATTTTAGACAT
>JACQAK010000149.1 GCA_016194985.1 Bacteroidota bacterium | reverse complement strand
TTCTTAACCACCAAATTTATTTGCAAAAAAAAATTAATTATTTTTTTCTACCAAATAAACCTCAACCTCTCAATACTCCTCAGCCTTATCAATTAACGGGCTGCAAATGTAATAACTATTTTCTTTCCGGCAATATTTATTTTAAAAAATATTTTATTTTTTGCTGAATCAACGAATTTTGTAGATGTACGTTGTTTGATTATCGTTCAGAGGATTCAAGAAATGCATTGTTTTATCAATAAAACTGGGCTCTATCGTTGCTTCGTAGTGCAATGTCGGAAATCGTTTTCTTAAAGAATCTACGCGGGCATTAATGTGCTCTGCCTGCATAAATACAACATAGTTAGGTCTTTCGTTAAGTTTACAGATAGTATAGTAGTGCAACATGCTATCTGGTGTAAACGTTTTTGTAATACCAAACACAGACCCCCAGTTTTCGAGATAATATTGCGGTGGCATCGTAAAATCATTCTCTCTGTTAGAATCTTCTATAATCACCCGCACACAATCTTTTTGTTTGGCTATATAACACATCGCTTCTACTCTGTTTCGTTTTGAGTAGGAAAAAGTAAGCACCGGCAATAAGATCATATTCAAAACAATGCAAACTGTCATCGTGTTTTTAAACCATTTTTTTGTTTCCCAGTTATATTTAGTAACAATCTGATAACCACCTATAAATCCTAAAATAATTACGAAAGGTATAATGGGCAATATAAATCGTTCTTGCTTATTAGGGAAATAGGTGTGAAAAGCAAAAAACAGTACGGTTGGCCAAAACAACAATGGTTCTTTTTTCCAGTTTTTTAAAAAACCCGAGAATAATAAAATACTCAATGGAGGAACCAATAAGCCTAATACAATTGAAAAATACATATGCCAAACATCCACGCCATACACTGTAGCGTTATCAATATTGTATTGTACATATGCCATAAATTCAACGAAGGGCTTGCCCCATACATAAATATCCAGTATGCCAAGAGTAATAAAGGCTGTAGCAATGAATCCCAAGAAAACCAATATCAAATATTTAAAATTTACTCTTAACAGCAGAAGGGCTAACCCAAAACCGGCAGAAAAAATAATAGTTTGAAACCGGATAGAGAAAGCCAAGGCCAGCATAAATCCGACCAAAAGAGCATCTTTGGTCTTTAATTTATCATCATTTTTTATCACCAGCCATGTAGCGATAACCATTGGGGGAATACATGCCATTTCCACCAAATTGCGAACACTTAAAAATGGGAAAAACCAGTATAAAGCAAGGGCTAAACCAACCCAGGAAGCTACCTTTAAATTTGATTTTTTATATGCTATTTTAAAACCAAAATAAACCGTTAATAAAGACCACAAAGCATGCAACAACCTTATTAAGTAAAGCTTTCCCTGAGGATCGGTTAAACCCAGCATGGTTTGGAATTTCAATAATAAGAAGTGGATCCCTACGTAAAAATAAGGATGCCCCTGAGGTTGACGTGTAGGGACGTTTTCGGATGGGAGCCAGTAATTATAATCTGTTCCATCCACCCAGGATTGAGCTGCTTCCAATACTAAGAAGTGATCATCAAAAAAACCAAATCCTTTAGAAAAGATCGTAGCAAATAATCTGAAAATTAGTCCTGCGAAAATAGCAAACCGAAGAGGATGTGTGTTGAAATAGTGTTTTAAAGAAGCTATCATTATTGCTGCGCGTTTTTGTATAGATAAAATGCTACAAAAGAAAAAATAATATTAGGTATCCAAACCATTAATAGTGGCGGCCCCATATCTGATGTAGCAAAGGTTGTGGAAATATGCATAAATAAAATATACACACAACTTAATACCAATCCTAGAGCAATATGTAACCCTACTCCTCCTCTGATCTTACGGGACGAAATAGAAACGCCTATAATCGTTAAGATAAACGTGGCAAAGGGAAATGCAGTTCGTTTATACATTTCGACTTCGAAAAAAGCAATTCTACTGGAGCCCTTTATTTTTTCTTTGATGATAAAATCCTTCAACTCAAAATAAGGTAATACTTCGAACCTGCTTTGAAGACGGAGCATATCTTTTGGTGTAAAATCAATTCTTATTTTCTTTGAAGGAAAAGACCTGTGGATTTCTTTAAACACCTGCTTGGGCATTCCTGGTTTGGCAGAGTCCAATGGAACATAAATCAATTCTCTTTCAAAAACATTGGTCAAATTCCAAACACCCTCCAGGCTGTCCCATTTCATATTATCTGCTTTCAGTATGCTGATCTGTTTATTATTTGCTATTTTTTCGATGGAAATATAATGTGCTGAATTAGAAAAATTATCATAATCGGCTAAGTATAAAATAGTACCCGGCGCTATTTGTTTGTGAATATTTCTCTCTTCCGTATTATACCCGTTATTAATGTATTTATCCTCAAACGCAATTCTTACTTTGTTTGATCTGGGAATAATAAAATGATTTAAGATTAGTGACATCACCGTAATTAAAGTGGCCCCAATCATATAAGGTCGTAATATTCGTCTAAAGCTTGTGCCACTGGATAAAATAGCAACAAACTCTGTTTTATAGGCCATTTTAGAGGTAAAAAATATAACGGAAATAAACGTAAATAATGGGCTAAATAAATTCCCATAGAAAGGGATAAAATTGAGATAATGATCAAATATAATTTCCTTGAGAGGAATTTTACTGGCCACAAAATCCTGCAACTTTTCAGAAATATCGAATACAATGAATATGCATAGCATCAGGGATATAGAAAAGAAAAACGTTCCTATAAATCGTTTGAGTATATATTTATCAAGTATTTTGAGCATTACAATCGCTGTGCTAATTGTTTCACCATTTTATTTTTCCAATCATAAAATGTTCCATCAATGATCCTGTTTCTGGCTTCTGTTACTAACCATAAGTAAAAAGCTAAATTATGGATACTAGCGATCTGAGCTCCCAAAAATTCATTACAATGCACCAAATGGCGCAGATATGCCTTCGAGTATTGCTTGTCGACATAGCTTGTTCCATTTTCATCCAAGGGAGAAAAATCATTTTTCCATCTTTCGTTTTTAATATTAATAATTCCGTTTTGAGTGAATAATAAGCCATGGCGAGCGTTACGTGTAGGCATCACGCAATCAAACATATCTATTCCCAGAGCAATTCCTTCCAAAATATTGACCGGAGTACCAACTCCCATTAAATAGCGGGGTTTATCTGCTGGTAAAATGTTACAAACCAACTCTGTCATCTCGTACATGTCTTCTGCCGGTTCTCCAACAGATAATCCCCCAATAGCGTTCCCTTCGGCATTTTTAGAAGCAATATATTCAGCGGATTGTGTTCTCAAATCTTTATATACAGATCCCTGCACGATTGGAAATAATGCTTGCGAATAGCCATATTTAGGCTCTGTTTCATTAAATCTACTGATACATCTATCCAACCAACGGTGTGTTAATCCCAAGGATTTTTTTGCATAGGCATAATCACATGGGTAAGGAGTACACTCGTCAAAAGCCATCATAATATCAGCGCCGATCGTCCGCTCAATATCCATCACCCGTTCAGGGGTAAACAGATGCTTACTTCCATCAATGTGTGATTTGAATGTAGCGCCTTCTTCCGTCAATTTTCTTGAATTTGCTAAAGAAAAAACCTGATAACCACCGCTATCCGTTAAAATTGGCCTATCCCAACCATTAAATTTATGTAAGCCTCCGGCACCTTCTAACACTTCTAATCCCGGGCGCAAGTATAAATGATAGGTATTTCCAAGTATGATTTGTGCCTTAATATCATCTTTTAATTCGTGTTGATGTACTGCCTTTACTGTAGCAGCAGTACCAACGGGCATAAAAATAGGAGTTTGTATTTGTCCATGATCGGTTTCAATAACACCAACTCTGGCTTTTGTTTGTTTGTCTTTATGAAGAAGCGAAAATTTCAATGGCAATTTTTTTGCGTAAAGATACATTTTTAGTTAGAGAGTTAATAAAATAGAGAATTGGAGAGTGGTAAAATATGATAAAACACATAAATACTTTAGTTCCATACGTAATAATTCATTCTTTTCCTTAGTGATTTTACCACTTATGAGTAAAAAACGACCAGATACAAAGTGTAATTGTAAAGTTCTGTTAAACCAACCGTTTTGGCACGTGCATTGAAAATATCATCACAACAATAAAAAAATAAAAAACAGAAATTATGAAAACCTCTATTAAAACATTAACTACTATTTGTACAGTAATTATTAGTTTAAGCATGACCGCTCAGCCAAGAAGTCATAACGGTAACCAACCTCAACAACAAAACACTACTAACCAAAACGACAAGCAGGTGTTAGCTTCCAATAACCGTCATGGAGGTGGAAACCGGGGTAGTCATATTTCTGTAAACATTGGAGGGTATCCTTCATATTATGGTAACAACTATGGTTATGGATATGGTTATAATAGTAATTATTACAGCATAAAAAAAGCCGCGAGAAATTCTATTCGCCAATCGGCTAATGTTATTGGGCAGGCCTTAAACTTCAGCGACTGGAACGATATCTATTCTCCCTGGTTAGCAAAAGCGGTTCAACACCAGCAATATGCCAAACAGTTATATTTTTGGGGAGATTATGCAGGAGCTTTAAATCACGCCGAGCGTGCCGGTTTTTTAGCCTGGAATACCCTGAGTTATTTTAATAATTCTTATGGTTATAACGATATGAATAATTATCCAAACCCATACAGCGACCCTAATAATCCATATTACAGACAAAATAACACTCAACCCAATACAAATAATAACAGTAGTAGTGAAGAGTATGGCTACAGAAAAGGTTCTACTGAGCCATCACAAAACAATAGTGAAAATGCCAAAAGAGACGTTCAACCGGAACAAAAATTAAATAAAACCGAATTGGACAATTCATTACCTCAAAGTAAAATGAGTGATAAGGAACTTTTAAAAATAAATGCCAGGGATTTAGATATTGAATAATTGTTCTTATAACTTCTAAAAGTCTGTCTACCCAATGGTGGACAGACTTTTTTGTTTATATTTATCCAATGTTTCAAAGAATTCCAAATTTTGTTTTAGCTATCCTCAGTGGGTTATTATTTAGCGCCGGATGGTTCTCTCCCCTCACTATTTTGATTTTCTTGGCGTGGGTTCCTTTATTAATCATAGAAGATAGAATCTCCAAATCCGAAACCATCAAGCGGAAAAAATTAAAAATCACAGGACTAAGTTATCTTGCCTTTTTTATCTGGAACATTTGTGTTACCTGGTGGATCTATTATGCGTCGTTTGGAGGGGCGGCAATGGCCATCATTTGCAACCCGATTTTTATGTGCGTGGTATTTATAATCTGGCACAATTTAAAACGCCGATTAAATAAGCCATGGGCTATTTGGTTGTTAATTCCTTTATGGCTTGGCTATGAATATGGGCACACATTATGGGATTTAACATGGAGTTGGTTAATTATGGGCAATGCTTTTGCCTTTAATCATAACTGGGTACAATGGTATGAATTTACAGGTACTTCAGGTGGAAGTTTATGGGTACTAATTGTAAACATTCTCTTTTTCAACGTTGTTCAGTCGAAACACTATTCTATTAAACAGTTAGCCAAACCCATCGGATTTATTATAGTTCCGATACTATTATCTTATGCTCTATTAGCCACTACCTCCACTTTGTCAACTGAAGGAAAGACCTATAAAACAGTTATTGTTCAGCCAAATGTAGACCCATATAACGATAAATTTTATTTTGAACCGGCTGTTCAATTACATAATTTACTAACTCAAATACAAGGCAAACTTGACTCAACGGTTGATTTTTTAGTACTTCCTGAAACCTATTTGACTGAGAATATAATTGAAGGCCGCGAAAACGAAGCTTATTCACTACATTTTTTAGCAGACAGTATTTTGGTACAACATCCCAATCTTACTATCATCACCGGAGCCAATACATTTTACGTATATAAACCTCATGAAAGTGTAAGCTCTACAGCCCGTCGGGATGGCAATAGTCCTGATTATTTTGATGTATTTAATACGGGTGCCCAAATTACCAGAAGTGGTATTTCCTATTATCATAAATCCAAATTAGTGCCCGGGGTTGAACGTATGCCATTTCCCATGTTATTTAAACCTCTGGAAAGTTTGGCTATTAATCTGGGAGGAACCATGGGCAGTTTGGGTACTCAGGAAGAACGAAGTGTTTTTTATAGTCATGATAAAAAAGTAGCCATTGCCCCTGTAATTTGTTATGAAAGTGTTTATTCCGACTATGTAGGTGGATATATCAGAAATGGAGCCAATTTGATTTTCATTATCACAAATGATGGCTGGTGGGAGAATACACCCGGACATAGACAACATTTGGCATACGCCAGATTACGAGCCATTGAAACCCGGCGCGAAATTGCCCGCTGTGCCAACACCGGTATTTCGTGTTTTGTAACGCCTTATGGAGAGATAGAACAAGCTACACCTTACTGGGAACAAGCTATTATTACTAAAAATATGGCGCCTAACAATGGCCAAACTTTATTTGTGAAATTTGGCGATATTATTTCTTATGCAAGTTCTGTTTTTGCCATTTTACTATTTATCTGGAGTCAGGTATTACGTTTTAAAAAGTCTTAATTATTCGTAAATTTGTAATAATATGACAGCATTAGCATTAAAAAAACAAATTCATAAAGCTATAGATTTAACAAGTGATGAATCTATTTTGGAAGCCGTTTATACCATTTTAAACAAAACAAATTCTTCCTTTGATATTAGTGATCATGATTTGAAGCTAATTGAAAGCAGAAAAAAACAATTTTTGAAAGGAGAATTAGGTTCTGTAAGTTTAAAAGATATTAGAAAAAAAGCTTCTAAACAGCTGAAAAAATGATGTATAAGTTGCATCCGCTCTCAGGTGTTGATGATGATATTTCCGGTGCAGTTGAATGGTACGAATCTCAACAAAAAGGTTTAGGAGAACGATTTATAAATGATTGGGAAAGTACAGCTCTATACATATTATCAAATCCTTTTGCTTTTTCCAAAAAAAACTAAATCATTCAGACAAGCCGTATTAAAAAATTTTCCTTATTTAATTGTTTATGAAGTCGTAGATGACCTTATTATTATTTACGCTGTCATAAATGGAGCACGCCATCCTAAAAAACGATTTATTAGAAAAAAGTAGTATAATTATTAGTAAATTTGATGCCGTAAAAAAACTAAATTCTTCAGCACATAACACACTAAACAAAAACAATATATGGAAAAATTTGATGTAACAATTATTGGTTCAGGTCCGGGAGGATATATTGCTGCAATTCGTTGCGCACAATTAGGAATGAAAACGGCTATTATAGAAAAATATCCTGTATTAGGCGGCACCTGCTTAAATGTAGGTTGTATTCCATCAAAAGCCCTGTTAGATTCGTCTGAACATTTCCATAATGCGGTTCATAATTTCGAGCAACATGGCATCGAAGTTAAATCGCCAAAAGTAAATTTCAAACAAATGATTGAACGTAAACGCGGCGTTGTGAAAACAAATAATGCAGGTGTGACATTCTTAATGAAAAAAAATAAAATCACTGTTTTTACAGGAGTTGGAAGTTTTGATTCTAAAACTGTTATAAATATTACGAAAGAAGACGGAACTAAAGAACAAATCGAATCTGCTAAAACTATTATTGCAACCGGTTCTAAGCCTTCTTCGTTACCCGGAATTGAGATTGACAAAAAACGCATCATCACCTCTACGGAAGCCTTGGAGTTATCTGAGATTCCTAAACATTTAATTGTAATTGGCGGTGGAGTTATTGGCCTGGAATTGGGAAGTGTATACGCCCGCTTAGGATCAAAAGTATCTGTTGTTGAATTCATGGACCGATTAATTCCTGGCATGGATGCTGCTTTAGGAAAAGAATTACAACGTGTCATGAAAAAAAGCTTAGGTGTTGAATTTTTCATGAAACACAAAGTAGCAAGTGTTGTATCCAAAGGAAAAGAAGTAACGGTTACTGCTGATAACGATAAAGGTGAAAAAGTAGAATTAAAAGGTGATTATGTATTGATGGCTGTTGGCCGCAAACCATATACAGAAGGATTGAATTTAGAAAAAGCAGGCGTGAAGCTGGATGCACGTGGACGAGTGGAAGTTGATGCTCATTTAAAAACAAGTGCTGATAACATTTATGCTATCGGTGATGTGGTGGTTGGTGCTATGTTGGCTCATAAAGCAGAAGAAGAAGGCGTTTACGTTGCTGAATTAATGGCCGGACAAAAACCTCATGTAAATTATAATCTGATTCCGGGTGTTGTTTACACATGGCCGGAAGTTGCTGCTGTTGGCTTAACAGAAGAGCAATTAAAAGAAAAGGGTGTGAAATACAAAACCGGTTCATTTCCATTCAAAGCCAGCGGAAGAGCTCAGGCCAGCATGGATACAGATGGATTCATCAAAGTATTATCAGATGAAGCAACCGATGAAATATTAGGTGTTCACATGATCGGCCCACGTGTGGCTGATGCTATTGCTGAAGCGGTTGTGGCGATGGAATTCAGAGCAAGCGCTGAAGATATTGGAAGAATCAGCCATGCGCATCCAACCTTTACAGAAGCGTTTAAAGAAGCTTCTTTAAATGCAACCGGAAACAGAGCATTGAATATTTAATTAACAGATTGAACACAAGTATTAAGATTAAAGTATTAAGTAATGATCTTTCATCTTAATACTTTAATCTTTTTTTATTAAAAAATTATAAATCATGGCAGAAGAATTAGATCCTAAAACCTATCCTATTGGTAAAGCTCAAAATCTTGAATTCACTAAAGATGTTTTATACCAATCAATTTTGATGATTGAATCTGCCCCCGTAAGATTAAGGCAGCGCATTGCCACATTAAATGAAGAAGAGCTGGAATTAACTTATCGTGAGGGTAGCTGGACAATCCGACAAATCGTTCATCATCTCGCAGATTCACATATGAATATGTGGATCAGATTCAAACATTCGCTGACTACAGATAATCCTACTATACTACCTTATAATCAAAATGTGTGGGCTGATTCTGCAGATTATAAATCTGCGCCATTAGAAAGTTCATTACTCATATTTGAAGGAATCCAAGCACGCTTTTCGAACTTATTAAAACATATGAGCGAAAGTGATTTCAAAAGAACGTACACTCATCCTGAATACAAAAAGGTATTTACATTAGCGGAAGCTACTCAATTATATGCCTGGCATGGCTTACATCACGCCGCTCAGATTGAAGGAATATTTAAATAGCTTGTCTTGCATTTAAATACAGGGTTTTACATTACACATCCGTAAAAACAAAAAAGCCCCTTAATTATATAATTAAGGGGCTTTTTACTATTACAGATAGTTTACTTTAAAAATGTATCTATCGAAAAAATATTTGCTAATGGAATGTGCTCAATTAAACTGGACAACTGACTTTCGTCTGTAGCTAAAATTTCTGTTGCAGGAATAAATTTAATTCTTCCCTCATGCTCTCCATTTATAATTGTACCGTATTTTCTGATCCCATTCGTAAGGATAATCATTGCTTGCGTCGTATTCATAAGTTCTCGTTTTTATTACATTTTGGTAGGCAAACGTAATGCCAAAAAGTAATAAAATGATTAAGCCAAGGTTATCAAACTGTAAATGCTTGATTTTGATGAGTTAAGCAAAGGTTAAAATCAGAAATTTAACATTTTTGAGGCTTTTAGGAATTTCTGAACAAAAAAACCCGTCTGCCTGATGGCAAACGGGTTTACACTTTCAAAATGTCAGACTAGATATGGCTATCTAATTTTCCTGCCAATATGTTTTTAGCGGCAACACCTACATGTTTCTCAACTACTTCCCCATTTTTAAAGAACAATAACGTAGGGATATTTCTGATTCCGTATTTTGCTGAAATACCTGAATTATTATCTACGTTTACTTTTCCCACAACTGCTTTACCGGCATATTCGTTAGAAAGTTCTTCCACTACAGGGCCAACCATGCGGCAAGGGCCACACCACTCTGCCCAAAAGTCTACCAGTACAGGTTTATCTGATTTTAATACTAATTCTTCAAAGTTTGCATCTGTTATTTCTAGTGCCATTTTATTTATGTTTTAAGGTTTATATTTTTATGAATTACTAAAGTAACTTTGTTACACAGAATAATCAAACTTTACACCAAATAGTTTTCCATGCCTTTTTGACATTATTTTAATAAAGTTACATGGCCGATCATGCTATGATGCTCTTTTAAAACGTCGGTTACTTCTGCTTTCCATACATATACATCCTGCTTGGTGGTTTCTGCATCTCCTTTTCCATCAACACTGCCATCCCAGCCTTTATTTATGTCATCGCTTTCAAAAATAAGTTTCCCCCATCTGTCGAACACCTGTAACTTAAATTGATCAATACCAACACCTTGAGCCTTAAATCCATCATTCAATCCGTCACTGTTAGGTGTAAATGCATTTGGAATATAAATCGTATAAGCAGGCTTGATTTCTATGAGTTTAATAATGGAGTCTCTGCAACCGTAAGAATTAACCACTAACTGCATGATAGAGACCGTTTTGGCATCCGGTGTATTAAAAGTGTAATTAAAATTCGGGGTGGTTTTTATTGTTCCGTCATTAAATATATATTTAACAGTACTTGCTCCAACCGATTTATCTTCTACTTCTATTAATGGTTCCGTTATTTCCACTTTATCAGGAGTAACCATGAAGTTGGCTGTAGGCGTTGGATACACATTCACAAAATTTGGAAGGGTGGACGTACTTATACAACCACTATCAGACACTACTTTTAAGGTCACATTGTAATTACCCGATGCATAACAGTGTGTAGGATTTTGTGAATAATCAGGTGCCGTATTGTCTCCAAAGATCCATTGATTAGTGACAATATTTCCATTTCCGATAGAAGAATTATTGATAAAATTTACACACAACATTGGGCATCCCATTTTGTTTTGAGCTGTAAATACAGCCGCTGGTGTAGCATTGACATATACTGATTTTATAATTGTATTCACACAACCATATTCCGTTTGAACTTCCAGCTTCACTCCATAATTTCCAACATGAGTGTATATGTACTGAGGATTTGGCTGATTATTATCTATTAGGTTATCGCCATTAAAATCCCAGTTGTAGGAGGTAATCGCTCCATCTGTGCTCGTAGAAAGGTTTGTGAAATTTGTGCCGGCTGGCAAACAGGTTGATGGAGCTGAAAAATGAGCTACAGGATTGTAATGAACAATTACCGGATTCAAATTATGACTAGCACATTGATTGTTTGAAATAGCCATTAGTCTGCTTTGCTGAATTCCCGCAGTAGGATAAATATGACTTGGGTTTGCCGTAGAATCATCAATGATTCCATCATTTTCAAAATCCCAGCGATATTTGATAATAGTTCCTGCAACGATGCTACTTTGATTCGTAAACTGTGTTGCCTGGTTTAAGCAGGCCGTATTTGACTGAAAATTAGTATTTGGTTTTGGATGAACAGTAACCGATTGGGAAACAGAGTTTACACAATTGTGACTGCTGGTAGCTGTTAACACTACATTAAAGCTTCCAAAGCCAGAATATAAATGGTAAGGCTGCGCAACAGCTGATGATGTATTATCTCCAAAAACCCATACATAATTTACAATTTGACCTGATGTTATCGTAGATTGGTTTGTGAATGACATCGCTGTACCCAGGCACACAGATAAAGCACTAAACTGAGCTATTGGATTAGGATAAACCGTTACACTTAAAGAATGATTGGAAACGCAATTAAAATCAGAGATAGCTGTCAATAGAGTGTTGTAAGTTCCGGGTGCTCCAAACACGTAACCTGCAGTTTGACTATTGCTATCAGGTGTTCCGTCGGAATTAAAATCCCAAATATAATTTGTTATGTTGCCGTTTACAATAGTACTGTTGTTTACATAATTTACAGGACTTCCATCACATACGTTGTTAGCACTAAACGATACATTCGGCAATGGATGAACTGTTATTTGTTGTGTGATACTATTTGTGCAATTAGAGTTAGTTGTAATATTTAATGTTACATTGTAATTTCCTGCATTCGCATATTGATGTGTTGGTTGATTTTGCAGAGACTGACTTCCATCGCCAAATTGCCAGCTAGCTGATGTAATAAACCCATTTGCAACCGATGATGTGTTTGTGAAAGACGTTGTACCATTTAAACATACACTATTGGCAGCAAAAGCAACTATAGGTAACGGACTAATCGTTACAGGCAATACTGTTGTATCTTTACAGCCCATATTACTGGTTACTATTAACTGTACATTATAGGTTCCGGTATTCATATAATTATTTAATCCGTTTTGAGAAGTTGACGAATTTCCATCTCCAAAAGACCAATTACTGGAAGTGATATTTCCATTAGAAACATTACTTGTATTTATAAATCCTATAGTATGTGTACAAGCTGAAGGCTGAAGAGTAATAAAATTAGCATGTGGCTTTAAATAGACTGTCACAAAAGAAAATGAACTTGCCGAACAATTAAAATTACTGGTGGCAGTTAACACGACATTGTAATTTCCGGCAGCTGCAAATTGATGTGTTGGATTAGCTAAAACGCTGTTAGTATTGTCGCCAAAATTCCAACTGTAATTTGTTACCTGCCCTGTTGTAATAGTGGATTGATTTGTAAAAGAAGTCGTTAAACCATCACATACAGGAGGAGCTATAAACTGGACATTAGGTTTTGGATAAACACTTACATTACCTGAAATGGCATTTACACAATTAAAATTACTGGTGGCTGTTAAGGTGATATTATAATTACCACTCGCAAGATATGTATGTGTTGGATTAGAAACGGCAGAAGTAACATTATCTCCAAATGTCCAGTTATATGAATTAATCTGTCCGTTTGTAATACCGGATTGATTTATAAAGTTTACAGGTAATCCTTCACAAACAGATGCTGCTGTAAACTGTACTACCGGATTCGGATGAATTGTTACTTCTAACGAATAAGTCGAACTACAATTATTGTTCGAAATAGCGGTTAATATAGTTGTATAGGTCCCTGCTCCATTAAAGACATGATTTGGAGTTGTCCCTGTATTATCTGTAGTGCCATTCGCATCAAAGTCCCAGTTATAATTAGTAATTGTTCCGGTAGAAATAGAAGAATTGTTTGTAAAACCAACAGGCAAGCCATTACAAACATTTGCAGCCACAAAAGATGCAACCGGCAATGCATTTACAATAACCGGATGTGAGATACTATTACTGCAGTTAGCGCTTGATGTTACGTTTAATGTTACGTTGTAGCTTCCATTTCCAGTATATTGATGGGTTGGTTGAGCTAAAGAGGAGGATCCTCCGTCTCCAAATTGCCAGCTATATGAACTAATAGAACCTGTAGTTATAGATGATGTATTCGTAAAAGTAGTAGGATTATTGGCACATACCGTATTGGCAGAGAAATCTGCCATAGGTAAAGGATTAATGGATACCGGAACAACAACCGTATCTTTACATCCCATATTGGTAGTAGCGATTAACTGCACGTTGTAGCTTCCTATGTTTGTATAGCTATGGGATATACTGAATGTTGCACCTGTGCTTCCGTCTCCCATATTCCATGCCGAAGAGGCAATATTTCCACTACTGACCGTGCTATTATTTGTGAAATTAATGGAGGCTGTGCAGGGGGTTAATTGATTTGGTGTAAACGCAGCTATAGGTTTTGGGAACTCTGTTAAGGAATAAGTCATTGTTGGGCCCGGGCAACCTGTTACGGTTGTCAGGTTAAGCGTATATACGCCTCCCATACCTGCTGTTAATACCTGGCCTGTGGCACCACTGCCATTAGGTAAAGTCCAGTTATAAGCTGCAAAGCCCAATGGTGCATTTAACTGAACGCTGGATCCCTGGCATAAAATTCCGGTTTGTGAGATATTAAAATCAATACAACTTCCGTCGATATAAGCATAAGCGTAGTGCCCTCCTAAAGAGCAATCGTAAGTAGTGAAACGGATGGTTACATTTTGCCCTATAAAATTAGTAAGATCAACGCTGACATTTGTCCACGGTTTATACACAACACTGGCACAGTTAGTAGAAGCAATAAATCCCGGTATATTTTGTCCGGCAGAAACGTTATAATAAGTACAAGGTATTTGTGCGCCGTTAGAATCCAACATTTCTATTTCAAATTTGGGTTGTTCCGCAATCGTATGTCCCGGATCCTGAAACACAACAGCATATCTATACGTAAAGTTGGCATTGGCCGCAGTTACATTAAATGTTTGCTCCAATCTATCTGCAATACCTCCTGTCGCGTTGTTTCCTAGTCGTACAGAGAAATTACCACCGGGTGCTACTATTGGAAATCCACCACATATATCTACTGCCGGACCTGATGTTATCAATTGGGCTCCGCCAATATTCTGACAACAGCCTAATGTATTATATAAAGGGTTGTAGCCGGTTGTTGATACCCAGCCGCTCAGATTTCCGGATTCGAAATCGATGTTGGTACATGCTTGTTGTGGTGAGGGAATTGTGCCTGAGATACGTTGAGAGGGGAAGTACGTATCATGGATATACTCTCGCTGATGCGCATAAATGAATTCAGGCAGATCATTTACGGATGAGTGATGAGACCAATAAAAATCAGTCCACTGTTTTTGATTAAAATTGGCTAAACTGTCAATCGTAGAGGATGGATTGGATTGTGCATTCACTGCTGTCATCATCCAAACAGTTAGCATAACTGCAGTTAATAATAGTGTTTTCATAGTTCCTAGTTTTTGAAATGATTACTGATTTTCTCATATTCATATTATTTTATTTTAATTATAAAGTGATTGTGATCCTTACCAAATTGTACATTGCTATTATACAACTACTATTTTTGGTCTTTCTACTTCATTCTACGAGCTATTTATAAATAAGTTCTGTTATCCTGTCGATATTATAAACAGGTTAGTCTTAATAATCCCAGGTCATAAAATGCCTATTAACGAAGCTTATAACGAGTATATCGATCAAAGTTGTTCCTTTGTTTGTAAATAATTACCTATTGTCTAATTTAGAAAATCCTAATTTTCATATCTTAGCTAAAAAAATACATCATGGAAGAAACTAACTTTTCAAATCAGGCTCCTCAACAAGGACAAAATACCAATCCGCAATTCAACAATCAATTCATACAGCTGCCAATACCTAATTCTACTGCGGTATTGGTTTTAGGCATTCTATCTATTGTTATGTGTTTTTGTTACGGCTTAATAGGTATGACACTTGGTATTATTGCCTTAGTACTTGCTTCAAAAGGAAATGCATTATATAAGGAAAATCCAAATGTGTATTCTTTATCCTCCTATAACAATTTAAAGGCCGGTAAAGTATGTGGCATTATTGGTGTTGTTCTATCTTCTCTTTACCTCGTATTTATTGTTATCTATATTGTTATTCTTGGAGCCGCTTTTGCTGCTATGCCATGGGAAATGATGGGTAAACATTAATTTATAGCTTATTTACAAAAAATGCCTCTGTTATTTACATGGGCATTTTTTATTTTTACGACAATGATACATTGGCTGGAACACCATTTACTTACGTGTTTTTTCAAATCCCATTTTGGCGTTGAATGCCCCGGCTGTGGCTTGCAACGAAGTTTGATTGCTTTGCTAAAAGGTGATCTCATGGAGTCCTTACATTATCACGCCGCACTCATTCCATTCATTATCACTCTTCTGCTATTACTGCTACAGCTTCGCATAAAACATGTTAATGGCGGGAAATGGGTGATGTGGGCATTTATAACAACAACCGTAATTACCGTTGTTCAATTCATCATCAAACAACTTATCTTGTTTACTTAACAGGTAATTTGATGGTTTGATACGTTTGAGAACCGGAGATATTCAAATAATAAATACCGGGTTTATAGTTTCTCAGATTCAATGGTAATTTCATTTCAGTTGAATTGAAATGACCATAGTCCATTAGTAGTTTACCAAGTCCATCCACCAATTTAATATTCAGAATTTCTTTCTCCGTCATTGTCCCCTGTAGTAAGAATTCATTCTGATCCATTGTTTTAAGTAATAAACCTCCAAAATTATTTTGAGACAATAATCCTGTGGTTAAATCCGAGATCACAACGATCGATTTATACGCAGTATCCAAACAACCACTGTTACTGGAGGCAATCAAACTCACTGTATAAATTCCGGGAGCCGTGTAATTATAAGTAGGATTACTTATGGATGAAAAGCCGAACCCATCACCAAAATTCCAGTTATCGCTAACAGAATTAGAAGAAGTATTTGTAAAGGTTACTACCCCACCATTTGCCATGTAAGTTGTATCTACTGATGAGAATTGTGCCGCCACTACCTCAATTGTATTGATCGTAAATGTAGAGTCGTGGTTATCGCATTGTCCTACTGTATTCATATTGATTGAATAATTTCCTCCGCTAAGGTTAAGCAGTGTATCAGCCGTTGCTTTATTAAGAGCAGTTTTTATAATTGTTCCGTTAGCATTTTTCCAATAATAATTCCAAGGTCCTGAATTGTTACCCACTACTGCAATTGCTCCATTATTGGGTTCTATGCAGCTTGGTTGAGAAAGATCAGAAGTAATAGTTAAAGGGTTAATGGTAATATTTAGTTTAAAGCGGGAGTAATTATCTCCTGCGTTTAACGTAAATATATAGTTACTGTTTTTTAAATCTGTTGTAATTCCTGTAATTGAGTCATATAAAGAAATACAGGCACCTGTTGGAAAGGAGTTAAAATTTACCAGGTTCACGGTGTAGGTTCCTGTATATCCTGTAGTAGTTTTAACCGGAGCACTGTATGTTGACATTATAGGAGCTATTCCGTTTATCTGAAAATCATTAGCTCCGTTCTGAAGCATAATTAAAGGTGTATTAGGATTTCTTCCGGGAAGCTTGATGGCATCATATTCCATATCAAAACTATCTGTGGCATTAGGCTCAATGTATAAAACGGTTTCATCCGAAAAATTACCAGGCCCTTTCAAGTGTAAGCGCAATAATTGCTGGGTTGTAGGCACCAGATTTGTTTGGTTCATTTTTAAAAAAGTAGGATTACCGGCTACTTTGTTTGTTTCTTTAGCAGCTAACGTAGTAGTAGCTGAGCAATGCACCTGAAATCCCTGACACATAGGGATTGTATCACCTATCCCTCCTGCTCCTACAGCCGGACTGCTAACGCCATTTACATAACTCACGCTGGCACCTTTACCTCCGTTCAAATCAGCATTATATCCATAAATGGCATTATCTACATTCGTATTCCCATTTCTTAGTAAACTCCATTTAATTGGAGATGGATATGGATTATGGATTAAGTTCCATCCGTCATTGTATAACACACCTGTGTTTGTTCTGGTAATAGGGATATTGTTATTAAATTTTCGTACTGTTCCCGAAACATCTATTGTAATCGGCGCTGTTGTAGTTTGGCCGGTTCCAAGATATACCCAATACCCTTTGTTTGAAATAATAGAATTTGTAATAGATGTAAGTGGCACATATGATGCCGACGCTGAATACGAACCGGCAGCGGCTTCATTGTAATAATAGATAGATGTAAATCCTCCGGCTGTACCATTTGGGCAGGAAGCGCAACTGATTGCAAAATTGTCGTTCCATGATTGAAATGTGAGGGCAGAAGAAATAGGAGTGCCTAACAATGCCCAGCCTGTATACCCTCCCGGAGCATAGCGTTGTACATTTACATTTCCAACGATATCACCTGTTCCTGTAATTGGAGCAATACGGGCAGTATTGGTAGCAGTTGATACCATTGTAAACACCTGTGAATTTGTATTAAATGTTCCGTTATTTAATGTGAGTGTATTTACCAGATTTTCGGCATGTGTAATATTTGCCCCTGCGTTGTTATTCAATGTTAAGTCGTAAAAATTAGTAGTACTGCTACCCCCAATGCTTTGTGCAAGTGTACCATTTAATAATACCAATCCTTTACGCGCATTAAATGTTCCGCTATTGGTAAAATTACCTTTTAAACTTATTTGATAATTTGCAGTATTAACGTCAAACGAAGAGCCTGTATTAATAGTCATATTTGTAGCCGTTATCACACTCAGCAAAGTTGTTGTTCCGGTTCCTGTAGATAAAATATTATTAAAGGTTTCACCACCTGATTTAAAGATCGTTTGCGCTGATGTTCCTGCAAACAAAACACTACCAGTTCCCGGTACAAAAGTGCCTCCATTATTTACCCAATTTCCAATTAAGGAAATACTAAAGCTATTGGCCGTTAATGAGCCTGAATTAATCGTGAGCGTATTAGCGGAAATAGAACTCAACAAGCTTTTATTTCCTGTATTAGAAAACGTTATATTATTAAATGTTTCGCCGGCTGATTTAAATATTGTTTGCGGAGTGGTTGCAGTAAATGTAACCAGAGCCGTTCCCGGATCAAATGTCCCTCCATTATTAGTCCAGTTTCCGGTAAGAGAGATATTAAAGTTGCCTGCAGATAATGTTCCTGAATTAATAGTTAGTGTTTTGGCATTGATTGCACTTAACAAGGTTTTGGTTCCTGAATTAGAAAATGTAATATCATTAAATGTTTCGCCGCCTGACTTAAAAATAGTTTGAGATAATGTCCCCGGAAAAAAAACTGTGCCAGTGCCCGGCACAAAAGCCCCTCCGTTGTTTATCCAATTTCTCCCGAGGGATATGGCCAGATTATTGGCAGTGAGGGTTCCGGTACTCAAGGTAATATCATTAATGACACTGAGTGTATTGGTTAATAAAGAGGCATTTGCATTTGCACTATTCACCAATAAGCTACCGATGGGATAAGTGGAGTTGATCTGAATAATTTGAGCCGCAGGTGATGCTGAACTACCAATTTGAAGCGTACCGCCTGTTACACTTCCACCGCTGGTCCCGGTATTAATAAATCCTAAATTCTGAGCTCCCGTGCCTCCTTCTCTGGGAATGATCAAACTTCCTCCACTCATATTAAACTGAGAACCTGCCCCTGCAATCTGAAAGGGAGCTATTGTTGTGTTTGTAGACCCTATACTAGGAACAATAACACTACCTCCTGCAATGGTAAATTTCGACAAGTTGTTAATTCCTATAGCATAATATTTTCCTGCAATATTAAGTGTGCCGCCTGTTGCCGTTAGATAACCACCATTGGAAAGTAAATCTTCATCGGCAACATTTCCTACATTAAATACGCCATTGGATACTGTAATATTTCCATACATCGTTAATGACCCTCCATTATTCATAGTTGATAAAGCTGAGTTTAACCAAATACCTCCTTTTTGAGGAATAGTAGCTGCTACGCTATATGGCATTATATTAGAAGGACCGGTTGTGGATAATTTAAAGGTTCCGTAATTAAGTGTTAAAACTCCTGTTCCGCTTATGGTCTGGTTTCCATTTTTGGTAAATGTGGCATCACAAAAACTATTGGCATCCGGAGCAAAATTAATGCTTCCGTTATTGGTTATGTTTCCGGGAAAAGTAATATTGTGTGTTGTATTGGAAGTAGGACTCACACTGAAAGTAGCGCCATTATTAATGATCACATTCCCATTAACGGTAATTAATCGTGAGGTGTTATTATTTCCGATTGCCAAAACTCCACTCGTTCCCTGACCAATTGTTAAGTTATTACACACGGCATCAACATTCACAGTCACTGTATGCCCATTAGCAATAGTAACATTATCAGCCGCTGTTGGCACACCTGTAGGTGACCATGTGGTAGCCGTGTTCCACATTGTTGACGAAACGGATATTTTATTGCCTCCTGCGAGTGTTGATTGTGTGCCTGTTAATGCAGTGCTTAAGCATCCTTCGGTTACCGCATACAATTTCCAATAATAGGTTGTGCTTGGCAAAAGACCTGTAATAGCAGAGCTGGTGGCATTTGCCGCTGTTTGACTAACGAAATTAAAATTAACATTATCTGTCGAATTATAAATCACATAGCCGATCTCATTGGTTGCCCAATTAGGCCAGTTAAGCGTCATGCCTGTTTGTGAAACTCCTGAGAATGTTAAACTGCCTGTAGGAACTGCGGGAACAGGCGGGGTGAAGATATATTGAGAGTTTGCTGCCGGCATTGCCGATAAATTGTTTTGCTGTGTATTGCTAAAAACATTGGTATTTACTGTTTGTAATTCTTTTAATTGAGCGGCCGTAGGAGCTCCGTTAAGCGTTTGCCCATTCATGCCCATAGAATAAGAAAAGGTAAAGGTTCCCTGATTCATTACCCCGTAATTAATCAAAATAATTCCTTTACTTTCAACCAGCTTCACCTGAAAATTAAGACTTGGCGTCACATTTCCATAGACTGCCATATTGATCCATTCGATAGTGAGAGTTCTGTTAGGTGCTGCTCCTGATAACCCATATTTAATACTGTTACCAAGTGCCTGCGTTCCTCCCTGAGCCATTAAATCATCATAAAAAGGGGCAATTGCTGTATTGGTTGCGTTATTGGTATTATTTGTAAATACCGAATTATCGTAGCCATAAGGGCCTGCTGAAGGGCCGCCATCTGCGGTAGATGAAGAAAAATCGATATAGCCGTTAGTAGATGCAGAAAACTGAGTGTAACGAACCCCATTATACCAGAAATCAAACCCTATATCCGTAAAATCAGAACGGTTATCATCCTGTGTAAAACTGGTCGTGTTTCTCCAACTGTCGAAGGCGCTACCAGTAAGATTTATAGAAGTATAAGCAGCTCCGGTATTACGGACGCTTGTGTAGTTTGCCATTGACTGTGCAGTACTATATTGAATAAATCCGACTGAAAATAAACAAACGAGGATGGCATATCTAATTAGGGATAACATAGGACAGCTAATTTTAATATATACCTAATATACAAAAATCTTACCTATGTAAGAAATATTCATTTTTGTTATATACTTTATTTAGCAAAAAAGGGCCAAAAACGAGCTATTCTAAAGGCATTAATACATAAAAAAGATGGACTCATCTATAAAAAATTTGAAATTGGCTAATTTTTCAACTTTTCGAACATTTAGATAAAAGTGGTCGTCCCGTGAACGCCTGAAGTGGAACTTACGTTCCGGATTTAGAGATGTTGTTCCATAAAATGGATTTTTAACTTTTTCTGAGGAGGTTAAAATCCTTTTTAAAACTTAACAAGTCAAGGATACCAAATCTATTTTGTTTCATGAACACAAAAACCAAAATAGCAGTTGCTACAAAATATGAAATAATGGTTGCATAACAGGCGCCAAGAAGTTGATATCTGGAAACAAAATAATGGCTGGTGCAAACAGTAGCCAATAATCCAAAACTATTGGCCATTAACAGTGTTTTTTGTTTTCCAAGACCGGCAAAATAATGACTGATAATCGTGGCGAAGCTTATTAATAAAATTCCCGGAGACAGATATAACATTACCGTTTTAACATGTATAAAATCTTCGCCCAAGAGATAAACAAAAAAATCTCTCGGAATAAAATATAAAACAACTACACAAGCCAAACTCAGTAAAAAACAAATTTTAGATAAAAGAAAGGTTATTCTGGCATTGTTGGCAGGGTCTTTAGCATTGGCTATAAATGTTAATATAATAGGAGAAACGCTGCCACTGATAATCCAAACAGACTCGATCAAAGAAGACGAACTGGAATAGATACCTACCAAAATGGTATTACCTAATAAATAGAAATTATAACGATTACTAAGCATGTGGCAAAGGTTAGCCAACTGGTTATAAAATCCGTTTTCAACAATATGTTTAGGTTCAAATAATGGCAGGTTTGTTTTTTGGTGTTTAAATATGTGGAAAACCTGAATGCCGGACAGTGCAATAGCTGTTAAAAATGACACATACAAGGCTATAATATAACTATCTACTGTTCTGTGGTGAAAATAAAAGAACATCACCACCAGCGTAGACAATAGTAATGCCGGCTGCAGGAAATTTAAAAAGTTATAGGCCCTTATCCTTTCCTTGGCAAGGATAATTACCATATGAAAGGAATGAAGAATAATGATAAAGGACAAAATGACTAAATGAATCCAGTTTTCTCCGGCGCCAAGGTCGAAGAAGGTAAACAGAACATACATCACAATAGCGCAAATGGCCGTACACACTATTGTCCAGATAATACCATAGGTATATATCTTCTTCAATGAAAATTTAGGAATAAAATATACCAAAGCATATCCTGTATAAATTTCGTTGATAATTTGTATCACAGCAATGTTTACCACCAATAAACTCACAT
>JACQAK010000146.1 GCA_016194985.1 Bacteroidota bacterium | reverse complement strand
CTCATCAATTGTATTTTTTACAATCCTCGTCAGTGTTCCCCGCCAGCCGCAATGCGCAGCTCCAATCACCTTATTTTTTTCATCATGAAACAAAACAGGATAACAATCCGCCGCACCAACGGCTATGGCTATATGTTTTTGTTTAGTAACCAATCCATCGCCTGTTTGTTTACCAACCTGTGCCTGACAAACAACGTTGCTGTGAATTTGATTCAGGTACGACACCTGCTGCATATCTATGTTCAGATCTTTTAATGCAAGTAATCTGTTTTGAGCAATATGCTCAGGCAAATCGTCGGTACCTCCCAAATTCAAACTATGGAATGGCGATGGTGAAACGCCTCCGTGTCTGGTTGAAAAGCCATGAACAGTGGCAATAAGTTGACTCTTTATCCAGCGCATTTTTATAGTATTTACAGTATAAAATTAGTAAATTAGCCCTTTAAAAATAACTATTTAACAACTATACTTTTGACATTCAACGATTTTAATTTCGATCAAACATTACTGGATGGTTTGCAATCCATGGGTTACAAGCTTCCTACTCCTATTCAGCAACAAGCCATTCCTGTTATACAAGCCGGCAAAGATCTGATTGCCTGCGCACAAACCGGTACCGGAAAAACAGCCGCATTCGTACTCCCTGTATTAGATAAGATCATCAAAACCAAAAAAGGTGGCATTAACACGTTAATTATAGCTCCCACGCGCGAGCTTGTATTACAGATTGACCAACAAATTGAAGGCATGGCCTATTTTTGTGGCGTAAGTTCTATTGGTATTTACGGAGGTAATGATGGAATAGCCTGGGGACGTCAGGCGAGTGCACTTCGTGAAGGAGTGGATATTGTTATCGCTACTCCCGGTCGTTTAATTGCTTTATTGCAATCCGGTGACGTAAAGTTTGATACTATAGAACATTTGATATTGGATGAGGCCGATCGTATGCTGGATATGGGATTTGCGGATGATATCAAAACTATCTTAAATTACGTTCCGGTTAAACGTCAAACGATTATGTTTTCGGCAACGATGGCTCCAAAAATCAGAGTATTGGCCGGACAATTATTACAGAACCATGAATCTATCAACATCGCCATTTCTAAACCAGCTGCCGGTATTGTTCAACAAGCCTACGTGGTTTATGATAATCAAAAAGAAAATTTATTAAAAGAGATTTTGAAAAACGAAGATTTTTCTTCCATTATTATCTTCTCTTCCACCAAAGAAAAAGTAAAAGAACTGGCACAAACATTTACGGCTTTAAAATATTCCGTAAAAGGATTTTCTTCTGATCTGGAGCAATCGGAACGTGAAGAAATTATGCGTGATTTTAAAGCACGTCGTTTGCGTATTTTAATTGGTACCGACATTTTATCACGTGGTATTGATGTGGACGGAATTAGTTTGGTAGTTAATTTTGACGCTCCACCTGATCCGGAAGATTATATCCATCGCATCGGACGTACTGCCAGAGCAGCTAAAGAAGGGGTGGCCATTACATTTATCAATGAAAAAGACCAGCCTCGTTTTGCGCAAATTGAAGCTTTAATGGGAATAGATGTTCCGAAAATTCCTATTCCTGAGCAATTTGGAAAAGGTCCTGAATACAATCCGGAAGCAGCCAAGAAAAAATTTGATAAACCACGCCATTCGGGAGGAAAACCGAAACCGGGCTTTAAGAAAAAGCCGTTTCACGGACCAAAAAAAGTGTAATTATTACACAAAATTGTATATTTAAGCATTAATAACATGGATAATTTATCAACCATCTCAGAGATTAAAAATATAGATACTATGGACTCGAAAATTGCTTTATTGGAACAAAAACAAGCAGAAGCCCTATTAGGTGGCGGACAAAAACGTATTGATGCCCAACATAAAAAAGGAAAATTAACTGCCCGTGAACGTTTACATTTTTTATTGGACGAAGGGAGCTTCGAAGAGATAGGAATGATGGTGACTCATCGCAGTAAAGATTTTGGCTTAGAGAATGAACAATATTTAGGAGACGGTGTAGTAACAGGTTACGGAACCATTAATGGCCGATTAGTGTATGTGTTCTCACAGGATTTCACAGTATTTGGAGGATCCTTATCTGAAACACATGCTGAAAAAATTTGCAAAGTCATGGATTTGGCTATGAAAAACGGCGCACCATTTATTGGCCTAAACGATAGCGGTGGAGCTCGTATTCAGGAAGGTGTTGTATCTCTTGGAGGTTATGCAGATATTTTTTATCGTAATGTGAGAGCAAGCGGTGTTATTCCTCAATTATCAGGTATCATGGGGCCCTGCGCCGGAGGTGCTGTATATAGCCCTGCCATGACTGACTTTATTTTAATGGTAGAAAATACCAGTTATATGTTTGTTACCGGACCTAACGTTGTGAAAACGGTGACTCACGAAGAAGTTACGTCTGAAGAACTGGGTGGAGCCATGACTCACGCTTCTAAAAGTGGGGTGACTCATTTTGCCTGTGCAAATGAAATTGAAGCTATCACAAACATCAAACAGATATTAAGTTATGTTCCTCAAAATTGCGAGGAAGATGCACCAAGTGTTCCATACGATCATACAGGTTCCGAATTAAGACCTGAGCTAAATACCATCATTCCTGAAAACGCGAATCAACCTTATGATATCAGGGAGGTAATTGAAAAAGTTATTGATGATAATAGTTTTTTAGAAATACATAAACATTTTGCAGAAAATATCGTTGTTGGGTTTGCCCGTTTAGCAGGTCGTTCCATTGGTGTAGTAGCCAATCAACCTGCTGTATTGGCAGGCGTATTGGATATTCATTCATCTACCAAAGCAGCCCGCTTTGTAAGATTCTGTGATTGCTTCAATATTCCTTTATTGGTGTTTGAAGATGTACCGGGCTTTTTACCTGGTACCGATCAGGAGTGGAATGCCATTATTACGAACGGAGCAAAATTATTGTATGCATTCAGCGAAGCAACTGTTCCAAGAATTACCGTTATCACCCGTAAAGCTTATGGAGGTGCTTATGACGTGATGAATAGTAAACATATAGGCGCTGATATGAATTACGCGTGGCCAAGTGCTGAAATTGCTGTAATGGGAGCTAAAGGAGCGGCAGAAATTATTTTCAAAAACGAGATTTCTGCAGCAGCGAACAAAGATGAGAAATGGAAAGAAAAAGAAACAGAGTATCAAACAATGTTTGCTAATCCATATCGTGCAGCTGAACGCGGTTTCATTGATGAAGTAATTAAACCTGAACAAACCCGCGAAAAACTAATCCGCGCATTTAAAATGTTGGAAAATAAAGTAGATAAGCTACCTAAAAAGAAACACGGAAATATCCCTTTATAAATCATGTTTTTGCATGCAGCTATATTAATAGGATTAGGTATTATTTGCCTCATAACAATAATAGTTTCTCTTATTTTTAGCATCATTTCATTTGCCAACAACAAACCAGGCAAATTTATTTGGCTCAGTACTTTTGTAATCGGATTTGCCGGATTAATCATGTGTGTTATTCTCATTGTGCAAAAGGTAAAAAAAACGATGCATAATTTCTCGGAAAACATGACCAATCAATTTGAGACTTTTACTGATAGTTTATCTTATTCCAGTTCCACCAGTATTGACCAGTATGAGATAAATCCTTCAAGCCAGCAAATTAAATTATTAAAAAGCTACCTCCCGTCAAACATAGTAAATAATGAACCCGAAGAGTTTTATACCTATTCCGGTTTTAAGGATTACTATCGTTATCCGTTGCGTTATCCTTATTCCATACACTGCATGTATACTAAAAATAATGGTGAACTTTATAATGAGGTTAATGTCAGTCGTTTTGATGAAAACGACAATGGAGAAATTTTCACAAACATCAGCAACATTAATAAAATTGCTTTTGATAAGAACTATCTGTTAGTGGAGCAGGCTGTGTCATCCACACGAACCGACAAAATAATTTATCATTATCTGATGTTTAATCTGGAGAACGAAAAAACAGAAGAAGCTCCTACTTTAAATAAACTTCTGCTAATGGCCAAAGAAAAAGGTTATACCGGACCGGATACATTGATGACCTTGGAACAATATCATCATCTGTTTTAGTTATTTACGGAATAGAAAAATACAAAATACTTCTAACAAAAAGCCGGTTACTCATTTTCAGGAATAAATAACCGGCTTCATGCTACAAACAAATAAAAAACTACTCCTTTATTACTTTAAATGCTTTCTGATTATTCTCAGAAACAACTCTGATCGTATACATTCCTTTCGCTAAATAATAGAAAGAAATAGTTGTGATGGAATCTGCCGGTTTTTCAACACGAATCAAATTACCAATCGCATCATATAATTCAATCACAGATGTTGGAATTAGAGAAGGATCTAAAGTAATAGTTAAATTATCATTCACAGGATTAGGATAAACAGAGATCGCCGTGGAGCTGTTAAATGCTTCAATACCTGTACATAAACTCACCGCAAGTGTTTTACTACTAACCGACGAGCAACCTGCAGTATTGGTATACGAATACGACACTGTAAACGTACCAACTCCTGATGCTGATGGATCGAATACAGAACCCATAACACCTGTACCTGAATATATACCTCCTGATGGAGTACCCGATAAGCCCACAGTTCCATTACTTAAGCAGAGTGGACTCGGAATAGCAGATAAGTTAACTACAGGTAATTGATTCACTGCAACAGTTACCACTTTCGAATTTGCACATCCAGCTGTAGTAGCAGACACCGTATAACTGGTATTGGAGGTAGGTGAAACGGATACAGAAGATGTTGTAGCTCCGGTATTCCAGGAATAAGAAGTTGCCCCAGAAGCTGTTAGATTTGCAGATGCACCTGCGCATATAGTTGCATTATTGGCTGAAACAGTAGGATTAGCGACAACTGTTACACCAATTGTTTTTGTTGCAATCGCTGTACATCCTGTTAAATTCCCTGTAACTGTATAAACAGTATTAGCGGAAGGAGACACTGAAATCGAAGAAGTATGCACTCCTGTGTTCCACGTATAAGTGGTTACTCCACTTGCAGTAAGTACAACTGTATTTCCCGCACAAACCGATGCCGAATTGGCAGTAATAGATGGCGCACTTCCTACTGATACGGAAGCAGTGGTTGTTTTTACACAACCAGCAACAGATGTACCTGTAACAGTATAAGTAGTACTGCTGGAAGGAGACACTGCCAGGTTTGCACCTGTTGCGCCTGTATTCCACGTGTAGGTACTGGCTCCTGATGCCGATAATGTACCTGTAGATCCTGCACAAATAGTTGTATTAGCTACTGCAATTGCTGGCAAGGGATTTACAGTTACTGAAACTACTTTAGTCCCTGTACATCCATTAGATGTACCCGATATAGTATAATTAGAAGAACTTGTTGGTATAACCGATACCGACGAAGTAGTGGCTCCTGTACTCCATGAATACGTAGTAGCACCGGAAGCAGTTAAGTTAACTGAAGTTCCTGAACAAACAGTAGCGCTATTAGCTATAACTGTGGGTGTTATATTAACGTTTACGGTAACCACTTTCGAGTTGGTACAACCGGATGTTGTTCCGGTTACGGTATAGTTAGCAGTAGATGTGGGGGATACAGAAATGCTTGATGTAGTGGCGCCTGTATTCCAGGAATATGTAGTAGCACCAGAGGCTGTTATGTTAGCGGAAGTTCCTGAACAGATAGTAGCATTGCTTGCCGAAACCACAGGTGTTGTATTCACATTTACGGTCACTGTTTTTGTATTAGTACATCCTGAAGTTGTTCCTGTAACAGTATAGCTAGTGGTGATGCTTGGCGATACAGAAATGCTAGATGTAGTAGCGCCTGTATTCCAGGAATATGTGCTTGCACCGGATGCCGTTAAATTGGCCGCAGTACCCGAACAGATAATAGCATTACCTGCAGCAACTGTAGGAGTTGCATTTACATTCACCGTTACAACTTTTGAACTGGCACATCCTGATGTTGTTCCGGTTACAGTATAATTTGTTGTTGTTGATGGAGAAACAGAAACAGATGATGTAGTAGCTCCGGTATTCCAAACATATGAAGTAGCACCGGAAGCGTTTAAATTGGTAGATGTACCTGAACAAATAGTAGTACTACTCGCTACCACTGTAGGATTAGCCACAACAACAAACGTTTGTGTAACAGGCGTGCTTGTTCCTGACGAAGAAGCTGCTGTATGAGTAACACTGTACGTTCCTGCTGCTGTATACGTAACGCTTACATTCGATGTGGTTGCTACACTTGGTGTTCCACCCGGAAACGACCAGGTCCAACTGGTAGGTGATCCTGTTGAAGCATCCGTAAATGCTATTGGAGCAGAAACACATTTTGTTGCAGAACTTGTTAAACTGGCTGTCGGGGCAGAAGATACGGGAACCCAATCCAATTTAATTCCTGTAAACGTTGCATCAGCTGTTGGAGTCTGATGATCCGCTGCAGGGCCCTTCGTAAACGTAAATGTTGATGTTGCGGTACCAGCCGTTCCGTGATTCCATGTTGATTGTAACGTTACTTTATACACCCCGTCTGCCTGTAATGTTCCGGTAGCCGCTGCCCCTTTTTTGCCATCCCAGGTAACTGTATAAGTTGTCCATGAACTTCTGGTAGCTCCTGTGGTAGCATCTAATGTATTACAGGATGTGGCTAAACAGTTAGTCGCCGTTCCTCCTGAATTTACAGCCCATGTAGGTAAGTGATCACTTGTTCCACCGCCTGCATAACGCAGCTTTGTTTTCACAAAAGTACCTGTTCCTGTTCCGGTAGTATTTTGGATCCATACTGCTAAAACATGTTGTGCATTACCATTATACGTAGCAGAAGTTGATTTGGCAACTTCCGAAAACACAAAGGTTAATGTTCCTGATGTTTGAGCATGTATTTTAGCAGATATACATATCACTGCTATAAGCATGCATTTTTGAACTAATTTTTTCATGATAGTGTTTTGTTATTTTTTACACAAGAACTAATCGGTGTTCTTTCCGACGAAAGTAATTCAGCAATCTGTAGTAATACTGAACTGCAAAAAAATAAATAGATAAAAAAACAGTTCTCTATAAATCCCTTTATTTACAGGTGTTTTCAATACTGTAATTTTTTTGTAAAAGAAATATTCTGAAAAAATTGAAGAAATATTCTGTAGTATTTTTGGAACAAAATAATATCAGAGTTGCAAAAATTATATCTTAGATATAAACTCTATGAGAAGTTTACACACCTCCATATATTTCGATAGAGGTAATGTCCTTTCAATATCGTAGATGTCATGATAAGCGGTGATACCCCCCATGGTGTAAATAAAAAAACCAGGCACTCCTTTTTCCGTAAACCAGTAATGATCGCTATTAGCTGCTTTTCCGCGCTGTTTTATCTGCTTCACATAATTTCGTTCGTTATTGATTTGATTTAAGGTATTGAATTGCTCTTTAAACACCGTCGCATTTACAACCATTATACCATCATCGCCGGTTCCCAATAAATCAAGGTTAGTCAGGAACTTAATTTTAGACAAAGGAAATACAGGATGCTCTGAATAATATTTAGATCCCAGTAATCCGGCTTCCTCTCCACTAAAAAAAATAAAAGCTACCGAATATTTTGAAGGATGTGTTTTATAATACTTCGCCAAATTCAACAACACACTTACTCCGCTGGCATTATCGTTCGCTCCCGGAAAATAAGTATCCTTACCCATAGCACCCAAATGATCATAGTGAGCAGTAAATACAATGAAACTATCAGCGTGTTGTGTACCTTTAATAAAACCACATAAATTCTGACATTTAAAAGAAGGCACCCATTTATTTTCGAAAATAACATCTATTGTTTTCAATTCATTTGGAAATGAATCCTTCAATAATTCAATGGTCGTTATATCCGATAATTCTGTTTCAACCGTATAGGTGAGTTTCTTTTTTAATTTAACTTCCAACGGAAATGGACGTCTGCCATCGTTAGCTTCATAGGTAACGCTATCCTTTTTAAACAACTGAAATCCTGCTTTAATTGTTTTAGCCGAAGGATAAATCAAATAATGCTTACCCGCTACCAGTGTTCTTCCATCCAATATTACAGACATAGCACCTGGGAAGGTATTCACAGAGAAAGCGTAATTCTGAGAATAGGTTTTTCCAAATTTTGACAATCCTATTGTTTTTAACTCCTTTGACAGATAAGCGGCTGCTTTATTAACACCATCATTCACATAGCCTCTCCCCAGAAATTCTTTAGCAGTTAATTTTTTAATTACCTGACGGGCATAGGTCGTATCCTGACAATACAAGTTAAAACAAAAAAAAGACACTAAAATGAAGATGATTTTTTTCATGATTGACAATTTAAAATTGCAGAGAACAGGAGTTTAAGCAACGAATTCAAAAACACTAATACGACTCATTAAATTCTTCGAACTCTTACAGCCAATAATTTAGGAAAAACGTTTTTGAGCTAATGTGAATAAGTTCTTCACCACTTCATTGTCTTCCTTCCACATATAAATGGAGGCAAGGCCCTTTAAGTAATTATTTAATTCATGTAAGGAAGTAACGGTGTTGATCTGCTCGATAGCAATGTTATACTCTATAGCGTTGGCCGCAAATAGTTCATTAATAAATCTGAATTTATCATTGAAGCTAATGGCTATTTTAGGCAACTCCTTCGCCGCGGGTTTCACCTCTATAACAGGTGGAGTAACTTTTTCTACGACCGCTTCTTTTACAGCTTCCATAGACTTCACGTCTTCCACTACAATTGGTTTCGATTCAACCACTTCGGGTTCCTTAATAGGTTCTATAATAGCCGCTTTTTCTTCAATAGTTGGCACATTCATCAATTTCATGTGCAGATTGATGTCGGGAGACACATCTTTGTGTTCTTTCAGCACCAAATAAGCGGATACTAGTTTATTTGTCTGATGAATTGCTGTATGCAATTGCTCAGCATATTGTGTACTGGGAGACGGATGTTTCTCAAATTTATCAATAGCTGCTTTTAATTCCTGTAAACTTGACTGAAGCTGTTTCTGTAAAATATCCGTTTGCATAATGTGAATAATTAAAAATTAAAAATACTGCATTTTATGGATACTTAGTTTATTTTTAGATTTTGTTATCAATATATAATAAACATGTTTTTAGAAAACATTAAACATAGTACCGGTCGTAAGGGATGGATTGAAGTGGTTTGCGGCTCTATGTTTTCAGGCAAAACAGAAGAATTAATCCGTAGACTTAAGCGCGCTCAGTTTGCCAAACAAAAAGTAGAGATTTTTAAACCGCAAATCGATACCCGCTATCATGAAGAAAAAGTGGTATCACATCAGGGGAATGAAATACACAGCACTCCCGTTCCTGCCAGCTCCAATATTTTATTATTAGCCAATGATGTGGATGTAGTAGGTATTGATGAAGCACAGTTCTTTGATATGGAACTGGTAAATGTTTGCAATCAATTAGCCGATAGCGGCGTAAGGGTTATTGTTGCCGGATTAGACATGGATTTTAAAGGAAAACCTTTCGGACCGATGCCTTCGTTATTGGCCGTTGCAGAATATGTAACCAAAGTACATGCCATTTGCATGCACTGCGGAAGTCTGGCACACATCTCACATCGTACTTCTAAAGAAACCAGCCTGGTATTATTGGGTGAAACAGATAGCTACGAGCCGCTTTGCAGGGACTGCTATAATGCGGCAAACAAGTAAATTAATTTTACTGCCGGCTATACCACTCTTTCTTATCGATATGATATAAAAAATTTAGTTTGTTGGCTTCGCCGTAATACTCCATCTCTATCTCTACTATTTTTTTAGCGCCCAATCTCTCCGCTGCTTTTTGCGAACGAACATTAAAGGCTCCTATATGTAGAACAACCTTGTCCACAAACTTAAATGCGTGATTCAACATCAAGGATTTTAAAGCCGGATTATATACTCCACCCCAATGATCTTTCGCCAAAAATGTATAACCTATAGCAACAGAGCCGGCTTCTGCATCTAATTCATAATAGCGTGAACTTCCGATAGGTTCATTCGTTTGTGTATCCAATACCAAAAAAGCTCCTCCCGATTCCATCGCTCCTTTAAAAAAGGTTTCAAATACGTCCTTTTTATAACGATCCTTATTAGGATGTTGCTCCCATATCAAAGGATCGGAAGCAATACTATACAATGTCTCAAAATCACTTTTTTGCAAAGGACGAATCCTTACAAATTCATTTTCCAAAGTTGGCTGAAATTCAAAAGAGGTCATCATTCCTGTTTTTTTAGTTTGATCATAAGCTCATTAATTTCATCAACCACCATCTCTGGTGCCTCTTTCTGTATAAAGTGTCCGATTTTATAAGATGAAATAACTTTAGTTTGTGGATTCATTGTTTTCCAATTTTCAAAAAAACTCAAACGAAATTCCATTTCCTTATTGACATAATCATTGTCTGCATCCACTTTTCTGGCAATCATGATTGTTATTGGAATATCAGAAGGAATTTTCAAATCTCTTACAATTCGTTGATTAGTAGAAAAACCCAGGCTGTCAAAATCAAAACAGTGTTTGGATTCTGCCTTATGAGCTTTGTATTTCCCTTCCAGTTTCAAATATGATTTAAATTCATCTTTAAATACCACTTTGTCCGAATCGTTTCTGATATCCAACCCGTTTTTAAATTCATATTCATGTGAAGGATCAACGAATACCATTCCTGAAACATCTTTTGGATACATATGTACATAACATCGCATAATGTAAGTGCCCAAAGCATGTCCCACTAAAACATAGGGAGGGGTTATTTTTTCTTTTGTCAACAATTCATGTAATTCAAAAGCCATCGTATCCACGGTTCTTTCTCCTCTGAAAGCTTCCGACTGGCCAATGCCTGCTCTGTCATATGCAAAAATCTGATTGGTTTTTTTTATTTGATCGTAAACTTTTTTAAAATCATAGCAATTGCGCCCCTTGCCCGTTAAGAAAACAACCGTTGGATTGCCTTTTCCCTGAACAATAACATATTGCTTTTTACCACGCAAATAAGTAAAGTATCCTTCATCTCCTTCCAAAAACATCCAGGATGTAAGACCAATAAATAAAAGCGGCAGGCTAATGATTTTAAAAATAGTTTTCATTTTAAACGAAGCAACACTATAGGATGTACGCCCTGCTTAAAGGTACAAATGAGAAACGAAATGGCAAAGAAAACAAACCATTATCGTTTTATTCCAACACCACTTTGTTTTTATAGATTGCTTTGTCGTTTTTTGACACTGATAAATAATAGATCCCCGCATCCACAGATTCCAGAT
>JACQAK010000131.1 GCA_016194985.1 Bacteroidota bacterium | reverse complement strand
GGAACTCATATCCCTAAAGATGAACATGGATACAATAAGTATATTTTTGGCAAATTGCTACCCGGTTTGAATCATGTGTATGACTTCCGGATATTTGGAATTTTCGGAAAATATGAAGATTATGCCATTCGCTTTATATCCAATGCGATTTGTAAAAGTTTATTTGATTTGCCAATTACTCTGCGTCAAAATAAAAAATTCGATTACCTCTACATCAATGATCTGATGCCTGTTTTGGAACATTTTATCGACAATGATCCAAGTGAAAAAGCATTTAATATAACACCTGATCATTCGGTGGAATTATTAAAAGTGGCCCAATTAGTGAAAGCTATTTCAAAAAAAGATATTGATATAAATGTGGCACAGGAAGGATTAGGAATGGAGTATAGTGGAGATAATTCGCTTTTAAGAACAGAAATAAAGAGCCTGAATTTTACGCCTTTGGAGAGATCAGTTGAAGAGCTCTATGATTGGTATTTGAAGAATATAAACAACTTAAATAAAGATTTATTAATCTCTGATAAATAAGACAATGATAAAAGTTTCTGATTTTGTAGCAACTTACTTAAAGAATAATGGTGTTGAACATGTGTTTATGGTTACCGGTGGAGGCGCCATGCATTTAAACGATTCGCTGGGTCGAGAGTTGAAATATATTTGTAATCATCACGAACAGGCTTGTGCTATTGCGGCAGAAGGGTATGCGAGAACGGTTAATAAACTGGCGGTAGTAAATGTAACAACAGGCCCCGGAGGATTAAATGCATTAAATGGTGTTATGGGACAGTGGACCGATTCTGTGCCGGTGTTGTATTTATCAGGCCAGGTTAAATTTGAAACAACGATTCATTCGTGCCCCGAAGTAAAAGGCTTACGCCAATTAGGAGATCAGGAAGTTGATATTATTAAGATCGTATCTCCTATTACTAAAATGGCACATATGATTACGGATGCCAATGATGTGAAATATTATTTGCAAAAAGCCATTCATGAAGCAACAACTGGTCGTCCAGGGCCGGTTTGGCTGGATTTTCCCATGAATATTCAGGGTGCCTTAGTGGATGAAACAACATTAAGAGAGTTTAAAGCACCAAATATTCCATCTTCCATAAAAACTAATTTAACAGATCAGATAAAATTAATTTCCGAAAAATTAAAAACAGCTAAACGTCCGGTAATACTGGCTGGTCATGGAGTAAGAATATCAGGAGCGTTAAAGGAATTTTATACTCTGTTAGCTACTTGTGATATACCGGTCGTAACAACATTTAACGGTATTGATATTATTGACGAAGAACATAAAAATTACATAGGTCGGTTTGGGACTTTAGGGAACAGGGCAGGAAATTTTACAGTACAAAATGCCGATGTGTTAATTACTATTGGTACCCGAAATAATATCAGGCAGGTAAGTTATAACTGGGAATTCTTTGCCAGAGAGGCCTATAAAATAGTGGTGGATGTAGATGAAGCCGAATTAAAAAAACCTACATTAAAGCCCGATTTACCTGTATGTTCGGATGCCAAAACATTTATTTTAGAGCTTATAAATGTCTTAGGAGATTTATTAAAAGATAAACATACCGAGTGGTTAAAATGGGCAAAGGAACGTAAAGTAAAATATCCTAGTGTGTTGCCGGAATATCATCAGGTTAAAGACGGAGTACATCCGTATGTGTTTATGGAGTTATTAGGGAAACAACTGCCTAAAAATTCTGTTTGTGTCACAGCAGACGGAACCGCCTGCGTAGCACCGTTTCAGGCCATGCCTATTCATAATCACACACGGATTTTTTGGAATAGTGGCTGCGCATCGATGGGATATGACTTACCGGCGGCTATTGGAGCATGTGTGGCCAATGATTTTAAAGATATAATTTGTTTGGCCGGTGATGGAAGTTTGCAAATGAATATTCAGGAACTTCAAACGGTAATTCATCATCAAATGCCCATCAAATTAATTTATTTAAATAATGATGGTTATGTTTCAATAAAACAAACTCAGGATGGGTTCTTTGCAGGACATAGAGTAGGGAGCGACCCTAAATCCGGTGTTAGTTTTCCTGATATTTTAAAGCTGGGAGCAGCGTATGGATTTAAAACTCACCGAATCCATTCTCACAATAATTTAACAAATGAAATTGATTTTGTGTTAAATCAAAAAGGACCTATTATTTGTGAGGTGATGTTAACGAATGATTATAAATTCTTTCCAAAAGTGGCGTCTAAAAAATTAGAGGATGGGCGAATGATTTCAGCACCTCTGGAGGATCTGGCTCCATTTATGGACAGAGAGGAGTTCAGATCAAATCTGTTTATAAAAGAATTTTTAGGATAAATTTTTTTTATATTAGTAATCACATTATATTTAAAGTATAAAATTTCACATAATTTAGAGGATATATGAATAATTTAGAAAAGAAAATGGTTGACCAATTGAAAGATTTGAAAGAAAATCATCATGCAATTGGTATCAAAGCAGAATTTGAAGCAGAAGGGACCCGTTTGGAGGAAGCACTTCGGTTAAAAGAAGTCATTACTAAAGCTGGTTTAGATTTAACGATAAAAATAGGTGGCTGCGAAGCATTAAAAGATATGTATGATTCACGTTCTATTGGTGTTACTCGTATAGTGGGGCCGATGATAGAAACGGCTTATGCTTTAAAAAAGTTTTTATCATGTGCTAATCTGGCATTTCCTGAAGATGAACGAAAAGAGGTGGATTTTTTAATTAATGTGGAAACAATATCGACCGTTAAAAACTTTGATGAAATGTTGAAATTACCTACAATTAATGAACTTAAAGGAATTGTTGTAGGACGTGTAGATATGACCGGTTCATTAGGTTTAACCCGTGAGCATATTAATTCTGATGAAATTGGAAAAATATGTACAGAGGTGCTTACTAAAGCTAAAAACTTTAATGGGATGGAATGTGTGATTGGAGGTGGTGTTTCGGAAGCATCCTTGCCATTCTTTGATCAATATACAAACGGACATTTAGATAAATTTGAAACCCGCAAAGTATTGTTTGATGCTAAACAGGCAACCCTTTCCAACGGTGGAGATAAAGGGATTTTGAAGGCCGTTGGTTTTGAGTTATTATGGCTTAAAAACAAACGTAATTTCTACGGTATGATCTATAAAGAAGATGAAAACCGCATTGAAATGTTACAAAAACGTTATGATAAACTGATCGAACAGGCTGGCGGTAAGTATGAATAAAACAGTTTTGATTACGGGAGCAAGTAGAGGGATAGGAAAAGCATGCGCTGAACTTTTTTTAGCACATGGTTATGCTGTACTTTCTCCGGGTAGAAATGAACTGGATTTGTTATCTGAAAAAAGCATCAGAGATTATATTGCCAATTTAAAGCAGCCTGTGGATATTTTAATTAATAATGCCGGTATTAACCCTTTGGGCGTTATCGGTGAAATTGATTTTAAAAATGCGTATCAGTTGATGGAGACTAATTTTTGGGCTCCTGTTTTATTAACGGATTTGCTAGCTCCAAAAATGAAAGACCGTGGTTACGGTCGTATAGTCAATATTAGTTCTATCTGGAGTGGTGTTACAAAAGCAGGAAGAGCAATGTATGCTTCTTCTAAGGCGGCTATCAATGCATTTACCAGGACAGCAGCTGTTGAATATGCTAGCTCTAATGTACTTGTGAATGCAGTTGCACCTGGATATGTGAATACGGAATTGACTAAAATTAATAACACTGCCGAGCAAATAGAGACTATAAAATCAAATTTACCAATAAACAGATTGGCCGAACCATCTGAAATAGCTGAATTAGTTTATTTTCTGGCTTCAGATAAAAATACATTTGTAACCGGTCAAACTATTTTT
>JACQAK010000130.1 GCA_016194985.1 Bacteroidota bacterium | reverse complement strand
ATACTTTCCGAAAACAATCGGAACAAACACATGAGTAAATAATCAATTACACGGGTAATGTCATTGAGATTGCAAAAATGATAATTATTTCTCTATTTCGAGTCATAAATTTATATTAAATCCAATTTGCACAATAGGATTTGGATAAGGTGATAAAGGTGTTTGGTTAATATTATAAAAAATGGCGGCTACAAAGCTCCCTCTTTCCGAAAATAACTGCCGATAGCCACCCCCCACTAAAATATTATTTACCCAGGCCCTGCTGTTTGGTATAGGAGAAGTATAATCGGCAACGCTTAACCGATCCAGTCCTACCTGCGCAAAGAAGTTCTCCAGAAATAAATAGCGCGCAAATCCGTTACCGCCATAAATAGTAGAGATATATTTTTTCCCGGAATAGGTTTGGCTGTAATAATTATAGGTAAATCCACCGCCGATAGAAAATTGTTTGGTGATTTTGCAGCCAATCAATGGGGAGATATTGAGATAGGTAGTTGTACCAAACCAGGCACCCACATTACCACCCACAGAAGGTACAGGGGCAGGAGGGGGTGTTGGATTTTCCTGAGCATAAATACTCATGCCTGAAGTAAGAAGTAATAGCAGATATAATAACAGGCGGTTCATTAGTTCACTTCTTCATAATCTACATACTCACCGTCATCCGGATTGAAATGTGACTTTAAATTGACATTTCGGTCAATTTTAACTTCACCTTCCTGTTGATGATAACGAGATTGGTTAGCTCTCTGAGGTTTTGTTTTGGACATAGATTTAAAGGTGTCATATACTTTCCATACAACCCAAATCATAATAACGGTCCAGATAATATCACGCACAATTGATTGGTTTTAATTCCACACAAAATTACATTATTTAATCATGCCAGTGCTCATTGGCGTTGCAATTAACATAATTTGATGTTTTATATTCAACAAAAAACCCTTTCACTAGTGAAAGGGTTTTTTGAGATTGATTTAAAATTATTTTGTTTCGTTATCCTCAATGCTTTCTGAGTTTTCCTCACCTTTTACCTGTGGTTTGTAAATAGGTTTGTCGGATTTAGGAGCATTTGGATCTACATAATCCCAGCTTACAATACGGAATACTGTACGACGGTTTTTTTGGTGTAAAGCATTTTTTTCTTCTTTGGTTTTAGCTTTATTGATCACGTCATCTTTAACAAGTAATTTTTTCTCACCCCAACCTTTAGATTGTAAACGGGCAATTGGAATTTTTTTCTCATTTACTAAGTAGTCAACACAAGATTTGGCACGGGCTTCAGATAATGTTTGGTTTTTCGCATCATTACCACGGCTATCTGTGTGAGCTTGTAACTCAATAATAATAGTTGGGTTATCTATTAATGTTTGATATAAGAAGTTTAATGAATCTTTAGAGTTTAATGGTTTGTGAGTATCATTAGACGGATCAGTTCCGGCCGGATCAACTAATAAATCCGCTTTACCTAAAGCGTATAATACAGCAGGGAAACGAATTTCAGCTTTAACCGGTGTTAATGCGAAATCTTTCACAAAGTCTTTGGATTCATTTTCATCAACAGTGGTTAGTTTACCCATATCTTTGTTAGCTAAGAAACCTAATTTGAATGTTTGAGAAACTGTAGATTTATCAGTAGCCACTGTTACTTCATAAGATGTATTTTCTTTTAATTTGAAGTTATATTTACCATCTGCTGCTGTTTTAAACTCGAACATATCGCCATTAGATCCTTTTAAGTGAATTAAAGCGTTTGTTACAGGTTCGTTGTTTTCAGAACTTACCACAGTACCTGTTAAGTTAAAGTTTAATGGAGGTAAGATGAATGAATAAATATCATCGCTTCCTTTACCACCTTCACGGTTTGAAGAGAAGTAACCTTTGATTTTTTTACCTTCGAAAATGATACCGAAATCATCACCGGCAGAGTTCATAGGGGATTTTAAGTTTTCAGGTGCTTTGGTAAATTTACCATTAGCATCTTTTTCTGCTCTGAATAAATCTAATCCTCCCATTCCTAAATGAGTGTCAGAAGAGAAATATAATGTTTTGTCATCATCCGCAATGTAAGGGTAACCTTCAACACCAGATGTATTGATGCTTGGCCCTAAATTTACCGGTTGACCCCAGGTTTTAGCTTTTTTATCATAAGTACTCATCCAGATATCGTTTGCACCGTATCCTCCTGATAATCTTGAATCAAAATATAAAGTGTTACCATCAGCAGAAATAGAAGGGTGACGGTAATTGATAGTATCGATACAGAATGGTAATAATTCAGGCTCTGCCCAAGACGGTCCTTGTTTTTTACAAACATATAATTGAGCTTTCATTTGTTTTCCTTTAGCTTCAGGACAACGTGTCAAAAACATCACATCTCCTTTTTTAGATACAGAAACAGATGCTTCATTTAATTTTGATGCAATGGTTGTAGCTAATGGTGCAGGTGTACTCCATTTTCCGTTTTTATCTAATTTAACTTCGTATAAATCGGATTTATTTTGACCTGTTGTTACGTCAATTGTTCCTTGAGCACCCTGACGTGTAGAAGTAAAAATTAAGGTAGTGTATTTTTTGTCGGCATAAGCAGGGCTAAAGTCAGACTCTTTAGAGTTTAATAAAGCCATGTTTTCGATTTTTAAACGAGTTTCAGGAGTGTTTTTAGCATCTTTCCATTGTTGAGCCAGCTCGCATGATTTAACACCATTTTCGCCACGAACATCAGAAGGCATCTCTTTTTTGTAGTTGTTGTATTCTACAATTGCCTCCGGGTATCTTTGTTGTGCTTTTAACACATCTGCTAAATTTAAGATAGCAACCGGATCAGGATATTTTGCTTTAATAGCTTTATTATAGTAAGTTTCAGCACCTTTTAGATCATTTATTCTTTGGTAAGCGCTAGCTGTTCTGAATAAAATTCTTGATTTAACATCCGCTTTCTTTACTTTGGTATAAGCTTGTTTGTATAACTCGATTGAGTTAAACCATTGTTGGTGATCGTATGCAACATCAGCATCCTTTAAATAATTTTTCTGTGCGCTTACAGAAAATACAAACGCAATAATAGCGGTAGTGGTTAGTGCTAGTTTTTTTAAGTTTTTCATAGTTAATTTAAACTTTATAAGTTGCTAATATATATATTATTTTAAAACTGCAAAAATTTATTAACAAAAAACCCCAAATTCATCGGGGTTTCTTGTGGTTTTATCTTAAATAAAGCATTTCGCGGTACTTTGGTAGTGGCCAGGTGGCATCGTCTACGATTCCCTCCAGTTTATCTACGTTATAGCGCATGGATTCGAAATAAGGTTTCACTTTTTCGCAATAGGCATGGGCTTGTTTTTTCGCAGAATCCAGATTATTGGCTTTTTTGCGTTCTTCTGTCATTAAATCAGCCTCTGTTTTGATAATGGTTACTTTCTCAGAGATCTCTTTGATCAATTCCAGCTGGCTTTTAGCAATGACTTTAAATTCTGCCGGAGAAAGGATTTCTTTCATGCCTCTTACCGATTCTACCAGACTTTTTTGGTAATTTAAAGCGGCAGGGATAATTTGATTGCTTACCATATCCGCAATGATACGGGATTCGATCTGAATCTTCTTTGTATAGGTTTCCAAAGCAATTTCGTAACGGGCTTCCTGTTCGCGGTGATTTAATATACCTTGTGATTCGAACATATGTAAGGTTTTCTTTGAAATCATCGCTTCTAAAGCTCCCGGTGTTGTTGGGATATTATTTAATCCGCGTTTTTTTGCTTCTGCTTTCCAGGCGTCTCCGTAACCATTTCCTTCGAAACGGATTTTTTTACTTTCGGTGATGTATTTTTTCAATATCTGAAAGATAGCCTCATCCTTTTCTACTTTTTTATTAATTAACGCATCGACGTCTTTCTTGAACGTAGTTAGTTGTTCGGCCATGATAGCATTTAATACGGTCATTGGTCCGCCACAGTTTGCCGAAGATCCAACGGCACGGAATTCGAATTTATTCCCGGTAAAAGCAAATGGGGATGTTCTGTTTCTGTCTGTATTATCCAATAAAATATCCGGAATACGTCCGATATTCATTTTCAGGGCTGTTTTTTCTTCAGGACTCATTTTACCGGAGTGAACGGACTTTTCTAGTTCGTCCAATACTTTTGATAATTGCTCGCCTAAGAAGACAGACATGATGGCCGGAGGCGCTTCGTTAGCCCCTAAACGATGATCGTTATTAGCAGAGGCAATAGAGGCACGTAACAAATCACCATGCTCATATACGGCTTTTACTGTATTGATGAAGAAGGTTAAGAATTGAAGATTGGTTTTAGGTGTTTTACCCGGAGATAATAAGTTTTTGCCTGTGTTGGTAGCTAAACTCCAGTTATTATGTTTCCCGCTTCCATTAACACCGGCATATGGTTTTTCGTGCATTAACACACGGAAGTTATGGCGAATGGCAACTTTTTCCATAACATCCATTAACAACAAGTTGTGATCTACTGCTAAGTTTGTTTCTTCAAAAACAGGAGCGCACTCAAACTGGGCAGGTGCTACTTCATTATGACGGGTACGAACCGGAATGCCTAATAAATGTGCTTCGTATTCAAAATCACGCATATAAGCAGATACTCTTTCAGGAATGGAGCCCCAGTAATGATCTTCTAGCTGCTGGCCTTTTGCAGGTGCATGCCCAAACAAGGTACGGCCTGTTTGTTGTAAATCGTAACGGATATTGTACAAAGCAGAGTCCACTAAAAAATACTCTTGTTCCCATCCTAAGGTGGCAATCACTTTGGTCACGTTTTTATCAAAATATTGACATACCTCTGTGGCCGCCTTATCCACCGCGTGCAACGACTTTAATAAAGGCGTTTTAAAATCCAGTGATTCGCCTGTATAGGAAATAAAAATGGTAGGGATGCAAAGTGTTTGTCCCCAGATAAATGCAGGAGATGTAGGATCCCAGGCAGTATAGCCACGAGCTTCAAACGTATTACGAATTCCTCCGTTAGGGAAAGAAGAGGCATCAGGTTCTTGCTGTACTAATGCATTTCCGCTGAAACGCTCGATAGCACGGCCGCCTTCGATCGGTTCAAAAAAACCATCATGTTTTTCGGCGGTAGCCCCGGATAATGGCTGGAACCAGTGAGTGAAGTGAGTAACGCCTTTGCTTTGAGCCCAGGCTTTCATACAGGCAGCCACCTGATCGGCCATTTTACGTTCCACAATAGTGCCCTGATTCATAGAGTTCTGAATGCTATTGAAGGCTTCTTCTGATAAGAATTCACGCATGGCATCTAATCCAAATACGTTGGAACCATAATACTGTGAAACCTGTTGGTTGTTGTTGTTAAACTCTACGGGCGTTCTTTTTGTAACGTCCTGCATGGCTAAAATGCGTCTTGTGCTCATAATTTTGTGATTTTATAGGGGGTGTTTAATGAAAAAATCAATTTTTTGACAAAAGTATATCAAAAAAAGGGGGGGTGCAAGAAAAAAAGTTAACTTTTTCGAAATTTTTTGTTCAAAAGGAGGGGGGGAAATGTATTATTGGGAAAATCGATAATAAAAAAAGGCGCTCAGTCTATAAGCACCTCAATAAAAAAAGGTTATACACTACTTTACCATAATTTTTTTCACCATAGTTTCGTTTGCAGATGATAGATGCAGAAAATAAATACCCGAATCGAGGCTCTCTACATCAATGTAAGGGGTCACTGTATCAAATAGTGTTACTTCAATTTTTTTTCCATCGATAGAAAACAGTTCGATGTGAAGGGCCTCAGGCTTAGCATATTTAATGTAGATTTTATCAGAAGCAGGTAATGGATAAATCAAAATATTGTTTGCATTGCTTTGAGATTTTACATCTGTAGCGATGGTTGACCTAAAAGAATAAGCTTTCAAAAAGATAGCAGAATCATATACTTTATCAAGCGCATCAGCAATTGCAATTTTCAGATGGTATTGTTGTCCGGGAATTACATCTACTAAACCGAGTAAATCTACAGTATAACCATTATACCCGGTGTCTGTATCGCCGGAATTGTTGATATAGTAACTACAATTCATACATGGGCCTAAATTATGATTGCCATTATTAACGGTATTAATGGATATGGCCGTGTTTGTACCCGGAATAACAGCGAAATTTTCATTTAAATAATTTCCTCCGGATGGGTTGGGACCAGTAACAAATATTGCAAAAACGTCGTTAACGCCATTAACATACAGAGGATATTCTTCAGATGCAAATGCAAAATCAAATAATAAGCTTGTAGTATTTGATATACAATCAAATTCAATGATACATGCATCATAAGTGTTAGCCCCAGCAATTGAAGTTAGATCAGCGTCTCCTACATATCCATTGTCATTACTCATAATAGACGACACTGTATTAGTAGTGCCAGGAAAAGTAAATGTATTAGTACTGTTGATGCTATTGTTTACTTTTCCAGTACTCATTACTATTCCGTTGCCAAAAAGAAGCGCTGATTGAACAGAATAAGAAGCCAATGCGCTGGGAGCAGCAGTAATACTCATATTAGTAATCGTTACTCCTAGACCCTCCAAATAACCAGTTACTATAGAATTTGACGTGATGGGGGTTATAGTAAATTGAGATTTTAAACCGCATGATATTATTAATAATATCAATGCGAAAAAGTAATTTTTCTTCAAAGTTAAAGCCTTAAATAAGTAAGTTAACCAAATATAACAAAAATACTCGATATTTTTAAGGATAAAATGTATTTTTACATCTGATGAATTTTTTATTTCCTACATTTTTAATTGGTTTAGCCGCAATAGCCATTCCCATTATTATTCATCTTTTCAATTTCAGGAAATACAAAAAAGTGTATTTCACCAATGTTCAGTTTCTCAAAGAATTAAAGCAGGAAAGCGATAGTAAATCCAAATTAAAAGAATGGCTGATTCTGGCCATGCGTATTTTAGCTGTTATGTGTTTGGTGTTTGCCTTTGCCCAGCCATTTATCCCCGGAAAAACAAAAGCTGTTCAGGGAGAAAAAGCAATCAGTATTTATATTGATAATTCTTTTAGTATGGAAAGTACTAATAAAAAAGGAACGTTGCTTGAAAATGCCAAAGACTATGCCGGCGAAATTGTCAACACCTTTAATGCAAGTGATAAGTTTCAGTTACTCACCAATGATTTTGAAGGAAAGCACCAGCGTTTTGTGTCTAAAGAAGAATTCATCGAGCAGTTAAACGAAGTTAAGATCTCATCTGCTACAAGGGTCTTAACAGATATTATTAAACGGCAGCAGGATTTTTTGCAGAATAGTTCTTCAAAAAACAAACGTATTTTTTTACTGAGTGATTTTCAAAAAAACAGCAGTATTATTAATAAAGAGGATATTGATACGAGTATAGCGATTAGCTGTATACCGATTAGGTCTTCCGAAGTTAGTAACGTGTATATTGATAGTGTTTGGTTTGAAACGCCCGTTCAGCAGTTTGAAACACAGCAGACCATTCATGCTATTATTGTCAATAAAAGCACCAGGGATATAGAGAATGGTTCTTTAAAGCTATTGATCAACAATGTACAGGTGTCGCTAAGTTCATTTAATGTTAGTGCCGGTAACAAAACCGATGCGAGTATGTCCTTTAAAGTAAAGGCCAAAGGAATTAATAAAGGTGTTTTAAAGATCGAAGATTATCCCATCACTTATGATGATAATTTTTATTTCAGTTTTAATGCGCAAACAACTATTCATGCGTTAGTGATTAATGGAAAAGAAACGCGAACAGCCGGCAATTTCAGGTCATTGATGCAGGATGATAGTTTGTTTGTGTATAAAGAAAATAATGAGGCGTCGATTGATTATAGTTTATTTGCTAAAACGGATATCATTGTTTTAAATGAGTTAGGTGCGATTACTTCCGGCTTAACATCGGAGCTGCAAAAGTTTGTGAGTAACGGAGGAAGTCTGGTTATTTTTCCTGATAAGAAACCGGATCTCGAATCGTATAATACTGCTTTTCAAAATCTGCAATTACCAAAAATAGTAAAGCTGGATACGGTTAATACCAAAGCACAAAGTATCAATTTTGAACAGGGCTTATATGAAGGGGTATTTGATAAGATCGATCAACGAATGGATCTGCCCAGAGTGTTGGAGCATTTTGAATTTACTAAAACAACCAACAGTAACTCGCAAAGTTTGGTATTATTGCAAAACGGACAACCCTTAATTTCTTTAAATCCATTGGGTAGCGGGAAGATCTATTTATTTGCTATTCCGTCAGACGAAATTTGCTCCAATTTATTGAAACATGCATTATTTGTTCCAACGCTGATTAAAATGTCGATCTTGAGTTTGAAGCCTTCACCTATTTACTATAAAACGGCCATTAATGAAGCTATTGAGCTAAGTGTTGAGTCTAATTTTTCAGATAAGCCACTTCATATTATGAAAGACGATAAAAAAGTGGACATTATTCCGGAGCATCGCTTAATAAATAATACCACGACTGTTTTTACACAAAATCAAATTACGGAAGCCGGGCATTATGAGGTTGTGGAAAATGGTATATCTATTAAGGATTTGGCGTTTAATTTTGATAGGAAAGAATCGGATATGAATTTTATGAGTAGCGAAGACCTTCAGAAACAGTTGGATGAAAAAGCACTGAAAAATATATCCATTATTACTCCTGATGAAAAAACATTAACAAATGCTTTACAAGAAGTGAACGATGGTAAAAAATTATGGAAATTGTTTTTAATTTTAGCCTTAGTATTTTTATTAAGTGAAATTTTAATTATTAGATTATTTAAAAATTAATGTCCCGCAGATGTCGCAGATGTGCGCAGACATTAGGAAGTATGAGTAAATAGTTTTAAAGTAAAAGTAAACCATTTAAAATCTGCGTGGATTTGCGGAATCCGCGGGAAAACAAAAAAATGAATTTATTAATAAAACAAGCAACAGTCATTGATTCAGCAGGTCCTCACAACGGCAGGGTAGTAGATATTTTAATTGAAAAAGGGGTAATTACTCAAATTAAAAAATCAATTACTCCCGATAAAGGTATCAAGACGATTGAAGAAGAGGGATTGCATGTATCTGCCGGGTGGTTGGATATGCAGGTTAATTTTTGCGATCCGGGGTACGAACACAAAGAAACATTGGACAACGGCTTGCGTGCTGCCTCAAAAGGAGGATTTACCGGTGTTGCGTTGATGAGTGGAACAAATCCGCCATTACATAATAAAGCGCAAATTGAATATGTTGTTAACAGATCCAGAAATCATATCGTGGATGTTTTTCCTGTAGGAACATTGAGTCACAATCAGGAAGGGAAAGATCTTTCGGAAATGTACGACATGAAACTTTCCGGAGCCATTGGGTTTAGTGATTACAAAAAAACGACCAAAGATGCCGGCTTGGTATTGAGAGCACTTCAGTACTCTAAAAATATTGATAGTTTTATTATGACACATTGTGATGATAAAACAATTTCTCACGATGGATTGGTGAATGAAGGTATTACATCCACAAAGCTTGGATTAAAAGGTATACCGGCACTGGCTGAAGAAATTATGTTACAGCGTAATATTCAGATTCTGGAATATACCGGAGGGAAATTACATATTCCTACTATCAGTACTAAAGGAAGTGTGGAATTGATCAAAAAGGCTAAATCTAAAAAACTAAACATCACCTGTGGAGTAACAGCATATAATTTATTACTGGATGAAACAGAGCTGGATGGCTTTGATACCAATTATAAGGTCAATCCACCCTTACGAACGAAAGATGATATAGAAGCTTTGAAAAAAGGAATTGCCGATGGAACGATTGATGTGATCGTGAGTGATCATTATCCACAGGATATTGAAAGCAAGGATCTGGAATTTGATATGGCGGATAATGGTATGATAGGATTGGAAAGCTGCTTTGGCGTTTTGCATACAGCCCTGAATCAAAAAATATCTCTGGATGTTATTATTGATACATTAACTAAAAACCCACGTCATATTCTGAATGTACCTCAGGTAAGTATTAAAGAGGGTTCAGAAGCTAATCTCACTTTATTTAACCCAACTAAAAAATATGTTTTTGAAAAATCACATATTGTTTCAGCCAATAAAAATTCAGGAATTATTGGTAAGGAACTAAAAGGTGGTGTAGTGGCTATCGTTAATAACAACGAACTGGCATAATTTTAATCTATTGATTCAATTTTTAAAACATAAAAATAATTTTGTTGTACTATTATTTTTTGTTTTAGGATTAATTTTTACTGTTGTCACTTATCATGCTCCTGTTGGTGATTTTGGAAATTACTATTATGGAAGTAAAATTTTTCTGGACGGAAACTTTTCCATTGAAAATTATAAAAGCATCGCACACTTTAACCGACAGATTGCCGCTTATGGTGAAGTTAATTTTTTTGAAAACTACATTCCTGTTCCTCCTTTTAGTTTGTTAGCATATCTGCCATTTACTTTTCTTAAATGTCATCAGGCTAAATTACTTTTTAATGTATTGGGTTTATTAGCCTTTTGCTGGTCGTTGTTGCGGATGTTGAACAGAGCTAATGTTAAGTCTGCTCTCATCTATGTATTACCGTTTGTATTTGCGTATCCGATGTATACAAATATAATGCAGGGGCAGTTTTATCTGATGGCTACCGGTTTTATTATGGAATCTTTTCTTGCTTCGGAAAAAGGAAAAGCGTGGATAGCTTCCATTTTTCTTTCACTGGTTATTTGTCTTAAATTATTTCCGGTTTTTATAGTATGCTTTTTTTTATTCAGAAAGGAGTATAAAATTGTAGTATATACCATTGTTATGAGCTTGCTTATGTATGTCATCACAATGATTATTGTTAGCTCTGAAATAACAGGCTATTATTTTTCTACTATTTTACCGAGACTTTTAAACAATGATATTGTGGGAGCATACTATTATGGAAATGAAAGTATATATACAATGTTGCTGAATATGTTCTCTTTTGATGCCATTCATAATTATAATCCTGTTATGGATAGCCCTTATCTGGTGATTGTATCGGAGAGTCTTTGCTCAGCAGTAGTTTTGGTGACCTTGTTTAAATGGAGAGCGTTCAATCCTGTTTGGTTTTTTGGAACCACTCTGTTTTGCGCCACACTCATAGGGCGTTATAACACTACTTATGGTATGCTATTGCTGATTCCCTTTTTTATTGGTATTCTGGCAGAACGCCAACCTTCTGTTTCTGTGGTCATTATTGCAGTATGTTTGTTTTTTTCTTTATCGTTGCCAATCGGTTATTTTATTAACTTTCCTTTATGGATCAAGTTTCTGAAGTTATGTTTATTTATAACAATCTTTCTGATTTTAGTGATAAGCTATTCCGTAAAAATGGAGTATCGTTTATTAGTGCCTTTATTTTTGCTATTATTGACTTTCAGATATTTTACAGCATCTGTAAACAGGAATCGCTATTTTCAGGTTCAAAATACAAAAGGCATTTTGTTTGATTATACATTAGAGAACGATTCGATGGCAGTATATAGTACTTTAGGTGAAAGGGAAATAAGGGAATCCTATTTGATTACAGGAAGATTAAGGCAGGATAAAGACCTGACAATCATTCACAATAGTCTTTATTATAAAGGCAAAATGGTTTCATCCACAAGCGATAATAAATTAAAGCCACTATTATTTAACGATTCGTTAATTGTGTTTATGAGTGATTTGAATCAGGGGATCGGATGTTATAAATTAAGATGTGAGAAAATACCACAATGAAATTTGTAAAAGATATTTTATTAAGTCGAGGTGTTCGTGAGTTTGTCGTTGTTGATGTAGGCGCTAAGGATGGGATTGAGTACCTGCCGGATGTTGCTTTTATGACGGAGGTTCATGCATTTGAGCCTAATCTGCCTGAGTTTAAAAAGCTGGAGCATTTATATCAGCAGCATCCTTTTAAGAAATTAGATCTTCATCAAGTTGGGTTAGGGGAAGTAAATGGAACCGCTACTTTTTTTGTAAGTAAACATTCCTCAATGAGTAGTATATTGAAACCGGATTTGAAGAATTACAAAAAACATTTTGGTATTTATAGCGATTATCAAAAGTGGGAGGATAGTATTACAACAGAACAATATACACACATTGATATTCGGGCAGCTGACGATTATTTTAAAGATTTAAAAACAGAAATCGATTTTTTGAAGATCGACACACAGGGTTCAGAATTGTCTATTTTGAAAGGTGCGCAACAATTACTGAAGTTGCATAAGGTTCTGATTATAAAAGTTGAAGTGTCTACGGTTGCTATTTACGAAAATCAGGATCTGTTTGCCGATATTGATCTGTTTTTACGACAGCATAACTATACATTGGTTGACTTTATAACATACAGGAATGATCATCAATCCCTTTTTGTAAAACGTCAACACCATGCACATTTTGGGCCTTGCGGGGATGCTGTATATGTTCTCAATAGTGATGTTATTTCTAAAGGAAATTTGCTCAAGATGGGAATTCTTATTCAATGGCTTGGGTATAGTAGTTTGGCGAATCATTATTTCGAAAAAACAGATTTGAATGAAGAAGAGTATAAGATAGTATCAGCTATGAGGACACAACGATATATTCCTTTATACAAGCGTTTTTTGAAGGACATCATGCCTCCGTTTATTAGCAGATTACTTAAACGACTGATATGAGACCTAAAAAGATCATCATTGTTTTAGCTGCCGTTTTAGCGATCATTTGTTTCGTTAATTGGTTCAGTAAAGAAATGCCGTCTATTAATCTGCAATGTACACTTGTTCCTGAAAGAGATACCCGGCAAGTAAATCGTACAGGGCTTTTATGGGCATTATCATACCTGGGAGCCGAACTCCCAAAAGGGGAGTTTGATAAACACATGCAATGGATAGATAGTACAACTTTTCGTATTGATTTCGAAGATTTAGGATTCAGTGGAAAGGCTTTGGAAGCATTAAAAACTATTACGGATAGCATAAAACAACAAGAGTACTATAAAAAATTTGATAAAATAGATGTCGGACAATTTATAGCATTAACCGTAGGAAGTTCCTGGCATTACTATGCTATAACGAATGCTCCGAAAACTTATGAAGAATTTTTGTCATCTCATGAAGCAACAACGCCCATTGTGTTTAGCTTAAATCATTCTTTAGTATCCGATCATTTAAGGGTTATTAAATTTAATGTATCCGACAGTATTTGCCGCACTTATTTTATTGCCGAAGAGGGAGAAAAATTGTCCAACAATATACTCGCTCCGGTTGAATTTTATGAAGTGCTGGACGTGATGCAAAATGGCCAGTTGAGATTTATGGTATATGACGAGAATGGTAACTTGGCGGCAGCCAGCCCTAAAAGACTGGGTTCGGCAGGTAAACCTGCCAAATGTATGTGGTGTCACGAAATAGTCTTTCAGCCTTTATTTGCAAAAACAGATAGTTTGTCAACCGGCATTTCACCTGAGCAATTTCAAAAAATCATTGAAAAACAAAATGGACTATTAGTTGCCTATCGGAGAAGATTGCAAAGTGATATTGATTTTAATAACACACAGGATCATACACAGATGGAACTCTTATACATCAGTTATATGGAACCATCGCTCAGGCAATTAAGTAAAGAGTGGAATGTTGCCCCCGTTGTTTTAAAAACCTTGCTGAATAAGGAGATAACACACACGCATGATGAATTTAAATTTCTGAAAGAGTTGTATCACCGATCGGATATTGAAATTCATGCACCGTGTAATTTGATCAGGGTTCCTGATAATATCAGAGAACCCGGAATCTATGAGCCGCGTTATCACACCCCATGATGAAAAAAGGATCAGTTATCATATTCACGTTTATCTACGGCCTACTTTGTTTGATCGGAGTGCATTGCCATGAGCCGTGGTTAGATGAAGCACACCATTTTTTATTGGTAAAAAACAGCCATTCATTTCATGAATTATTTATAAATAGTCGGTATGAAGGGCATCCCCTGTTGTGGGATATGTTGATGTATATTGTTTTTCATATATCACCTCATTTTTTTTGCATTCAATTATTTCATGTCATGATTGGTATTATCAGTGTTTATCTGATACTGAAATATGCCCCTTTTGGTATATTTGGCAAATTGGGCATTGTATTTGGCTATTTTATGGCATACGAATATTCGATTCTAACAAGAAACTATGCAATCTCAGTACTACTTATCATTCTCATTTTAATTCAAATTTCCAGAGAAGACAAAAAGCTGATTCTGATTTCGGGACTGATGATGTTATTATGTAACACTCATCTATTTTCCTGTTTTGTAGCTTTGGGGTTTATTCCTGTATTGTTTGGGCCTTGGAAAAAATCAATGCTGAGCGTGAAATTATGGAGTGTGATGCTACTGATGACCGGTTTGATTTTGGCATATATTCAGATCATGCCGCCTCATGATCATTTTTGGCAGCAATACAATCAAGAACCTATTTTTTCTGTAAGCAGAGCTTATAAAGCTGCATGGGTACCTTTAAAGGGGCTGTTGCCGATCCCGGATCTTTTTAAAATAAATTACTGGAATAGTAATGTATTGATAGACTATTTTAAACCTCTGGCTGCATTTATGTCTGTTGTGCTATTCATCATACCTCTTATGTTGATGTTCAAACAAAAACAGGCACTATTAATGTTTTATATTACTACTATGGGAGTTATGTTGATGGTATATCTAACGCCACTGATGCTCACATCCCGTAATTGCGGATTTGTAAGTGTGGCGTTATGTGCAGCGATCTGGATCGCCAAAACAACTACACCTTTTCCCCTTGGGAGCACTAAGAAAATACTATCTGCTGTGTATGTTGGAGTGATCCTGGTAATTCAATTATTTAGTGGAGTTTGTATTTATGTATTGGATTTCAGGAACGATTTTTCTTGTGCAAAAAATACGGCAGATTATTTGAATGCATTTGTAATGCAAAAACCGGCTCCTGTTCTTTTAACACATCATAGCTCCGGTCCGTCGTTGGTTTTAAATAGTAAACATAACATCTTTTATCTGGAGTCAAATAAAATGGGAAGTTTTTGCGAATGGAATACGTACCCCTTTGTGGCAACAGATAGTACACTTTTAAGGAGAATCTTTATACAGATGAAGGATAAGCAAATGGTCGTAGTTCTTGCCAATGAACCTCATAGAATGGAATTGTTGAGTCGTTTAAATTTAAAACTAGACATAATCAGGAACCTAAAAACAGTAAAAGTAAGGGAGTTTACAGGCGCTACCGTGTCTTCCGAAAATTATTACATGTATGTGTTGACTCATTAATTTTACTATCTGATTTAATTGCCTTAATTTTACGTAAATACAATATATGTCTGTTTTATTATTCAATCCAAGAGCTTCTGATCACAAGCCCCGTATACCTAACAGTGTATTACAGATAGCGGCAAGTATTGACGGAACGCATGATTGGGTGATTGTAGATGGGAATCTGGAAAAAGATCCCTGGGAAAAAATAGAGACATACTTATCTCAGGGAACCTACAAGTATTTTGGATGTACGGTCATGCCCGGACCTCAGTTAAAACATGCAATTCCATTTACTAAACGGATAAAACAAAAATATCCTCATGTGGTGATTATCTGGGGAGGTTATTTTGCCTCTAATCAATATCAGGTGAATTTAAATTCGGGTTATGTTGATTTTATTGTAAACGGGCCAGGAGATAAGACATTTCCTCAATTGATAGAGGCTATCGAGCATCGCTCGTCGTTTGAGCACATTAAGAATTTGATCTATAAAAAAGAAGGACAGATCATTAAATCGGCTAAAGAAGAGTTGCTGGATCTGGATAAATTGCCCTCTTTGCCTTATGAAAAGTTAAATACAATGTATCCTTTAACCCGGTATTTAGGAAAAACATTCTTAGGAAAAAAAACCATCGCTTATCATAGTAGTTTTGGTTGCCCATTTACCTGCTCATTTTGTGCTGTTGTTCCTATTTATAATGCACGTTGGAAAGGTAAATCTGCAGAGGGAATTTATAAGGATATTAAATTTTTGAAAGATCAGCATCAGGCCGATGCAATTGAATTTCATGATAATAATTTTTTTGTTTCTGAAAAACGCAGCGTTGAATTTGCAAGGCTTATAGAAAAAGAAAATATGATATGGTGGGGCGAAGCCAGGATTGATACTATGGATAAGTACAAAGACGAATCCCTGGCAGCTATTAGAAAGTCTGGATGTAAGATGATTTTTTTTGGAGCAGAAACAGGAAACGATGAGGTGTTAAAAAAGATGGATAAAGGGGGAACACAAACAGGAGAACAAATTTTAAAGTTTGCCGAACGTTTGAAGAAATTTGATATCATCCCTGAGTATTCTTTTGTATTAGGATTGCCGGCGGATACCGAAGAACAGGTTAATAGACAAATCAACGAGGACATTGGTTTTATCAAGAAGATCAAAAGAATCAATCCTCAGACAGAAATTATTATTTATACATATAGCCCTGTTCCAACAGAGGGGTCCGAAATGTATAATCAGGTTTTAGCATCAGGATTTAAATTTCCTGAAACGCTTGAAGACTGGATCAGTCCTGCATGGGAAAATTTTGATTTAAGAAAGAATCCTCTGACACCTTGGTTGAAACCCTACATGATTGACCGGATCAAACAATTTGAAACAGTATTAAACGGTTATTATCCTACAAATTCTGATATACGTTTAACGCCGGCCAAAAAACTTATTTTAAAATCATTAAGCAGCTGGCGTTACAAAACCAGTTTTTATAAATTGCCAAAAGAGATCAGTTATTTGCAACGGATCTGGAAATACAGACAACCGGAAACAGAGGGCTTTTAAGATGATTGATAATTTGCGAAAAAAATATGCCGATGTGTTTTTAAAACCGTACTTAATCTGGTATTTAAAAAAGGAGCGAACAACCACTGTTGGTGGCTTTCGCTTATTGGTTAAGCCAACGGTTTTTCACCCAGACTATTTTTTTAGCAGTCGGTTTTTATTTGATTTTATTTCAACCCTTGAGCTAAAGGACAAGCAGTTTTTGGAAATCGGTTGTGGTTCAGGATTTGTTAGCTTAAAAGCCTATCAAAAGCAGGCAGTAGTAACGGTTCTTGATATTAATGATAAGGCTATAGAATGCACGCTCCATAATTTTAAGGAGAACTTCGGAGTCACATTACCTAATCTCAGGGTTTTTCAAAGCGATATTCTGGATGCACTTCCTTCCGGGAAGTTTGACATAATTGTGATTAACCCTCCCTATTTTTTTGATGAAATTTTAACAAATGATCAGTTGGCATGGAACTGTGGAAAAAACGGAGAATTTTTCATTAAACTTTTTTCTTCTCTGCATCGTGTTATTCATGCAAATACCCTGTTATATATGGTGCTAGCGGATAATTGCGAAATAGAGCGAATTAAGAAAATAGCAGAAACATATAGGTTTTCGATGGAACTCACTGTGCAAAAAAAGATAAAATGGGAGACTAACTTTATTTTTAAAATCACAACGATTAGTTTATCTTAGATGAGATAAAACCATATCATTTGATTCAAACTTTTACGATTACTTTAACACAAAAAGAAATTTTAAGAGCACTGCTCTATTTTGATGTATTTCATTATCCATTAAAAGCAGATGAAGTGTTTGAGAATATATCTTTGAAGTTAAGTAAGGCAGACCTTCAAAACGATTTGGAATGTTTGGTATCAGAAGGCTTTATTAAATGCATCAATGGATTCTATCTTATACATTCCTCTTCCGACAATATTTTAGAAAGACGATTGAAAGGTAACGCTAAAGCGATGGAGCTGAAGGAACAGGTTTTTAAATACAGTCGATTGATCGCTTCTTTCCCTTTTATATCAGGCGTTTGTATTTCCGGTGGCTTGTCAAAAAATTATATGGATGAGCACAGTGATATTGACTATTTCATTATTACAACACCTAATCGGTTATGGTTGGCAAGAACGATTTTCACTTTATTTTATAAAACACTTTCCAAAGAAGAGAAGAATAATTATTGTTTAAATTATTTCATATCAGAAGCTGATTTGGTAATTCCTGATCGCAATGATTTTGTAGCAACAGAGCTGGCTTATCTTATGCCAACCGTTAATTATTCATTATATCGAAAAGTGCTCTCAGAAAATAACTGGTACAAGGAGAAATTTCCAAATAAGCATGAAACAAGGGAAGAAAATTGCTTAAAAACACCACAGCCCTTATTGAAAAAAATAACAGAATTATTTTTTTTCTCTGCTTTCGGAAACTGGCTTGATGATCAGTTATTGCGTATGACCTTAACGCATTGGCGAAAGAAGTATCCTGAAATGACTCAGGAAGACTTTGAATTGCAATTACGTTCCCGAAAACATGTGTGTAAATACCACACCAAGGGACATCAAAATAAAGTATTGGTTCTTTGGCAGGAAAAAATTAATCAATTTGGTAATTTATTAATGTAACAAACCTACAGTGAGCTATGATCTTGTTATAGCAAAAAAATGAAAGTACTCTTCACACATAGTTATTTTTTAAAATTCGATGAAAAGCAATATAGGGCAGCAATGCCTTATCCGCCATTGGGAACGCTTTATGCAATGGCTTATTTAAGGGAACATGGATTTGAAGTGAAGTTGTTTGATACTATGTTTTGTGATTCGGCAAAAGATATTCGGCAAACCATTGATGAATTTATGCCGGATGTTTTTGTGAGTTATGATGATGGCTTTAATTATCTGACCAAAATGTGCCTCACTAATATGCGTGAAGCCTGTTTTGATATGCAGCTATATGCTGCATCAAAAGGGTGCAAAGTAATCACATCAAGTTCGGATGCCACAGATCATGCAGAAGAATATTTGAAACACGGATCGGATGTTATAGTGATTGGTGAGGCAGAACAAACCGTATTGGAGCTTTGCAGCGCATTTAAAAATAATAATGCTTTAGAAATCATTTCAGGTATTGCCATTGTAAAAGAAGGCAACATTTTCAAAACAATTCCCCGTCACGTTATAAAGGATTTGGATGTACTTCCTCCACCTGCATGGGACGCATTAAACATTAGCCCCTATAAAACAATGTGGATGAAGCACCATGGGTATTTTTCTTTAAATTTTGTAACTACCCGTGGGTGTCCATACAAATGTAACTGGTGCGCAAAACCAATTTATGGAAATCGCTATAATTCACATAGCCCCGAACAAATCGTTTCAGAAATTAAAAAATGGCAACAGCAGTTTGGCTTTACCCATGTTTGGTTTGCTGATGATATTTTTGGATTGAAGCCTAACTGGTTAAAAGATTTTGAGTTCCATATTAAAAAGGCAGAACTAAAAATTAATTATAAAATACAAAGCCGGGCTGATTTGTTGCTCGGGGAAGACCATATTAAACATTTAGCCAATAGCGGGTGCACGATGGTTTGGATGGGTGCAGAAAGCGGTTCTCAAACCATACTCGATGCGATGGATAAAGGCATTAAGGTAGAGCAGATTTATGAGGCAACCCGGTTATTAAAGAAGAACAACATACATGTGTCTTTATTCCTGCAATTAGGATATTTAGGAGAAACCATGAAAGATATCAAACTTACAATTAAAATGGTGGAAGATCTGCTACCGGATGATATTGGTATTTCTGTATCTTATCCTTTGCCGGGTACTGTTTTTTATGATAAAGTAAAAGAACAGCTCAGGGAAAAAAGTAACTGGACTGATAGCGATGATCTGTCCATGTTATTTAAAAATACGTACAAGCCTGAATTCTATAAACAACTGCAAAGGTATATTCATAAGGTTTACAGGCGAAAGGAAGGAATGCAGTCTGCTAAAAAAATAATCTTGTCACCAAGTAAACGGCATTTAAAAAAGGTGTTATCCTTATGGCATCTGATACCTCAAGAACAAATGGAAAAGCGTAAGTTAAAACATATTGACCCGGATGCAACAGCAAGCCTTTGATACATATGCTCCTGCTTACGACGAACATTTTACTGATTCATTAATTGGTAGAGCACAGCGTTCGCAGGTATATCATCACTTATCAAAACAATTACAACTCAACAATAAATCATTATTGGAGGTCAATTGTGGTACCGGTGAAGATGCTCTATGGCTTTTTGAACAAGGCGCTAATGTTATGGCAACAGATATTTCGACAGAGATGCTCAATGTTGCTAAGACAAAATCCGGAAATAGTTCGGTAAAATTTAAACAACTGGATGCACAAAATATAGGGACATTAATACCTGATACCTATGATATCATCTTCTCTAACTTTGGAGGTCTGAATTGTTTAAATAATAAAGAATTAGAGAACTTTAAAAAAGGTTGTAGTCTGTTGCAACCTACACATAGCTATTTGGTTTTTGTGATTATGGGAACTCAATGTTGGTGGGAACGTTTATATTTTAAATGGAAAAGAGAAGCCAAAACATCCATACGCCGGCTGAATAAAGCAGGTATAGAAACAAGTATCAACGGATATTCCTTTAAAACTTACTATTATCATCCGAATGATTTTAAGGAATTATTTAAAGATCATTATATCTGCAAATTAGTCAGGCCGATTGGATTGTGTGTTCCTCCTTCTTATCTGGAACCTTATTTCAAGAACCGACGCAGGGCGCTCAGTATATTGAAATTTTTGGATAGCTTATTTGGACGTTTTTCTTTTTTATCAAATTATGCCGATCACTATATTATTGTTTTTGAAAAGAAATAACAATTAAAGAGTATCTTTATTGATAACAATGAAAATCCTTTTCACACACGGTTATTTTTTGAGCGAAGATCCGAAGGAACTTCAAATCATGCGACCATATGTGCCGTTGGGAATTTTATATATCTCCGCGTATCTCGAAAGACACGGCTATGATAATGACGTGTTTGACTCCACATTTTCAACCCTTGATCTGCTTAAAAATAAAATCCAAACAACAGTACCTGATGTTATTGCGATCTATACTAATTTAATGACGAAGCTTAATGTACTTAAAATTATTAAGTATGTGAAGTCACTGCCTCAGCTCAGTCATACAAAAATCCTGTTAGGTGGCCCTGAAGTTAGAAATCATGCGGAAAATTTTTTGAATTATGGTGCCGATTTTATTATCATCGGCGAAGGGGAAGAAACCATGTTGGAATTAATACATGCGTTAAAGAGAGGTGAAATTGAAGCTGATAAAGTCATGGACATTAAAGGCCTCGCATATTTAGTAGATGGAAACATGATCACAACACCTGAACGTCCTTTATTAAAAGACATGAATGCATTGCCATTTCCTAACCGACAAAAAATTGATTTTACGCCGTATCTCAAGGGGTGGAAAAAACACCATGGTTATAGTATGATGAGCGTAAGTACTATGCGGGGTTGTCCTTATACCTGTAAGTGGTGCAGCAGGGCAGTTTATGGCGGAACATACAGAAGACGCTCCCCGCAATTGGTAGCTCAGGAACTAAAATATATTAAGGATACTTACAATCCTGATATGATTTGGTTTGTAGATGATGTTTTTACGATTCATCATAAATGGTTAAAGGAATTTGCAGAAGAAGTTGAAAAGCAGAATGCTGTGATTCCTTACGAAGTGATTTCAAGAGCAGACAGATTAAATGAAGATGTCATCAGAATATTAAAAGCCAGTGGTTGCTATAGAGTGTGGGTAGGAGCAGAAAGCGGCTCTCAGAAGATCATTGATGCCATGGATAGAAGAGTAGATGTGATGCAAACACGAGAAATGATAAGGCTTGCCAAAAAATATGGCATTGAAGCAGGAACATTCATCATGCTTGGCTATCCCGGTGAAACCAAGGAAGATATTCAACATACTATTGATCATTTGGTGCAGGCTGATCCGTCACAGTATACAATCACCATTGCATATCCCATTAAAGGAACAGAATTGTATTCAGACGTGAAGAATGAGCTGTTGAACCACCATTTGGAATGGGAAACTTCTACCGACAGAGATATTGATTTTAAACGCACACATCCAAAACAGTACTATCAGTACGCGATTCAATGGGTCATGAATGAGGTCTATCTTCAAACAAAAAATAAAAATCCACTGAAAATCCCCTATTTGAAATTGAAATCGTGGAAATATCAGTTACAGATGGAACTGAGTAAATAAAACAAAGTATTCTGACTTCGAGCTAGCGTATTAAAAACTCATTCCTACGCTCACCCCGGCCCAAAATTGAAAATAATCCGGGTGAAAGCCTTCGGCATCATTACTCATAATGGCTGGTGTTAATGCCACTCTGGCAAAAAAACCATCATCTTGTTTTTGATAGCGGTATCCGCAACGCCAAACACTGAATAAAATATTTTCCCAAAAGTAGTTGTCAATTTCGTTTGGTCTTTGATTATAACGGCGTTGCATAGTAGCGCCTAGCCCCAGCTCTAGGTGATGTGGATTTTTGAACAGGATAAAATTGTTCTCCAGGATATAGATCTGTTCTATGTAAATACCATTAAAATGAGGAGCAAACCCGGCTCTGGCACTTACTTTTAATCTTTCTTTATAATAGTAAATCCTATCTATATTTAACGAAAACAACCCTGCATTTCCTCCTAATTCTATAAACCCTGCAGTTTTTGCCGGTTTTTGATCGTAATCTCTGGGAGCGGGCACAGCGTAATCATTCTGAGCCTTTACGATAAGACTAACAACATAAAAACATATAGAGAAAAAATATTTCAAACCAGTATAAATTTATAAATAATACTGGTTTGAAAATGCGGAACCTTTTCTTTTTCGATCAATCCTGTTATGGTTGAACGTAATCAGCCGAAATATTAGCAGTATAAGTTGTTGATAATGTTCCGGTACCTGTCATAAGAGAAAAAGTAACATTACTGTACTGTATCCGTTGTTTGTTATTGTAGGCACTTGCTGTAAATGTACCATTACCGCCAATATATGTGCCCATGGTTAATCCTCCGATTCCGGAATTAATAGTTGCCTGTAAATTGCCTAAAGTACCGCCAAGTATTGTTGGAGAACCGGAGGCAGAATAAGTACCGGTAGTTAAGGTTGATGTTCCCGGAACAACGGATTGAACAGCATAATAATTTGGATTCGTATTGGCATTAAACGAATTGGCATTTGAAGGATATGTAACGTTAACAATCCCAAAATTTACAAGCGTTTGAGTGGTAATTGCTGTACCCGTGCTTACCGTCATGGTGTTGGAAGGCCCGCCGGTGGTGGTGCCCCCTGTTGTAGTACCTCCGCCGGTTGTAGTATTACTGCCCGTACTGGTATTATTAGAGGTATCCGTACTGGAATTGTCTTTCTTTTTGCAGGCATAAATAGCGGTTGTGAAGAGTAGAGCCATTAAGCCTAAATGGATGATGTTTTTCTTCATAATATACTGTTTTTTTGAACAAAATTAAAGACATTCCGGATATAAGGAATACCCGATAGTGGGTATTTATGAGCGGAGTATTAATTAAATGTTAAAATCTTAATCATATGAAAGTCTATCAAAGCACTATCTTTACCAAGTTTGTTTTTTTGTTTTTTGCAATCTTGCACTTAGCATTAAACTCTAACCACTTAGCACTTAAATATGAAAGATACATCTATAAAATCCGTTTTAATTATTGGTTCCGGTCCTATTATTATTGGGCAAGCCTGCGAGTTTGATTACTCAGGTTCTCAATCAGCTAAAAGTCTTCGCGAAGAAGGAATTGAAGTAACATTGATCAACTCCAATCCTGCTACAATCATGACAGATAAAGTAACAGCTGATCACATCTATTTATTGCCGCTGGAAGTGAAATCCATTATTAAAATATTGGAAGAACGCCAGATAGATGCCGTTTTACCAACGATGGGCGGGCAAACCGCTTTGAATCTGGCATTAAAATGCGATGATTTGGGTATCTGGAAAAAATACAATGTAAAAATGATCGGTGTTGATATTGATGCCATCAAAGTTACAGAAGACAGAGATTTATTCAGAATGCGAATGAATGAAATAGGTGTTGGAATGGCACCTTCAAAAATCGCGAAATCCTTTTTGGAGGGTAAATCCATTGCACAGGAGTTTGGTTTCCCATTGGTGATCCGCCCTTCGTTTACACTTGGAGGTAGCGGCGGCTCAGTGGTTTATAAAAAAGAAGATTACGATCATTTATTGAACCGGGGTTTACAAACCTCTCCGATCCATGAAGTATTGATTGATAAAGCCGTATTGGGCTGGAAAGAATATGAATTGGAATTGTTACGGGATAAAAACGATAATGTGGCCATTATTTGCTCTATCGAGAATTTTGATCCAATGGGCGTTCATACCGGCGACAGTATCACAGTGGCACCTGCACAAACGTTAAGTGACAGCACCTATCAAAAGATGCGTACCATGGCTATCAAAATGATGCGTAGTATTGGAAATTTTGCAGGGGGATGTAATGTTCAGTTTGCCGTAAGCGACGATGAAAAAGAAGAGATCATTGCTATCGAAATTAACCCGCGTGTATCGCGTTCGTCAGCATTGGCAAGTAAAGCCACAGGGTATCCTATTGCACGTATTGCCAGCAAATTAGCTATTGGTTACACATTAGATGAATTGCAAAACCAAATCACCAAACAAACATCTGCTTACTTTGAGCCAACCCTGGATTACGTGATTGTAAAGATACCTCGTTGGAACTTTGATAAATTCAAAGGTTGTAACCGCGAACTGGGCTTCCAGATGAAATCGGTGGGAGAGGTAATGGCTATTGGCCGCTCTTTTCAGGAAGCCCTTCAAAAGGCTTGTCAGTCGCTGGAAATTAAACGTAACGGTTTGGGAGCTGACGGAAAAGAAAACACCAATCAGGCCGAGTTATTGGCCGGATTAGAACGTCCAAGCTGGAATCGTTTGTTTATGATTTATGATGCCATGAAGCTTGGGATCTCTATCAAAACCATCCAAAAACTTACCCGTATTGATATGTGGTTTCTGGAGCAAATCGAACAAATGATTGCTCTGGAGCATGAAGTAAGCAAATACCGTTTAGACAATATTCCTAAAGACTTATTATACGAGGCAAAACAAATGGGTTATGCCGACAGGCAGGTGGCACACTTATTACGTTGCCTGGAAAGTGAAGTATACGCTAAGCGAAAGGAGATGAATATTAACCGTGTCTTTAAAATGGTGGATACCTGTGCAGCCGAGTTTGAAGCAAAAACCCCGTACTACTATTCTACCTTTGAAGATGAGAATGAAAGTATCAGGACAGATAAAAAGAAAGTCATTATTTTGGGTTCAGGCCCTAACCGAATAGGGCAGGGAATTGAGTTTGATTATAGCTGTGTACATGGTGTATTAGCCGCCAAAGAATGTGGTTATGAAACCATTATGATCAACTGTAATCCGGAGACCGTTAGTACAGATTTCAGTACTGCTGATAAATTATACTTCGAACCCGTTTTCTGGGAACATATTTACGACATTATTCTGCACGAAAAACCGGAAGGGGTGATTGTACAGTTAGGTGGGCAAACTGCTTTAAAACTGGCAGAAAAACTGGAACGTTATGGCATCAAAATTATCGGAACCGATTTCAAATCTCTGGATTTGGCGGAAGATAGGGGAAGTTTCTCTACCCTGTTAAAAGACAATAATATTCCTTATCCAAAATTCGGAGTTATTAACGATGCTGAAGAAGCCATCACCTTATCCAAAGAATTAGGATTTCCTTTATTGGTTCGTCCAAGTTATGTGTTGGGTGGGCAATCTATGAAGATTGTGATCAACGAAGAGGAATTGGAACAACATGTGGTTAAGTTATTAAACGATTTGCCGGATAATAAGGTTTTGCTGGATCATTTCCTGGCAGGAGCGATTGAAGCAGAAGCTGATGCGATTTGTGATGGAAAAGATGTGTATATTATCGGGATGATGGAACACATTGAACCTGCCGGAATTCATAGTGGCGACAGTTATGCCGTGCTTCCAACATTCGACTTATCTGAGAATGTGATTAAGCAAATGGAGCAGCATACTAAAACCATTGCAGTTGCTTTGAAAACAGTTGGATTATTAAATATCCAGTTTGCTATTAAAGATGAAATCGTATATATCATCGAAGCTAATCCACGCGCTTCCCGCACGGTACCTTTTATAGCCAAAGCATACGACGAACCTTATGTGAATTATGCTACAAAAGTCATGTTAGGCGCTAAAGTAAAAGACTTCGATTTTAAACCTAAGAAAAAAGGATACGCCATCAAGATCCCTGTATTCAGTTATGAGAAATTTCCGGAGATTCAAAAAGAATTAGGTCCTGAAATGAAATCCACAGGCGAAGCCATCTACTTTATTGATGATTTGTATGATGAGTATTTCCAGAACATTTATAGCGAACGAAACTTATATTTAAGTAAATAGGGAATTAATTAAATATATAAAACAGTCCTATAAAGAGAGTCAACAAGCCGGCTGATGTAAAAGTATACATCACCGTATGAATGGGCATGTTGAAGTTAAAGCAAAGGCAGGTAATAATAAACCCTATTAATAGAAGAACGGCGCCAAACGCTATAATTTGTGTGCCGGTACTTCTTCTTTTGGCATAGTTTACCTTTTTTAATTGTGTAATAATCTCACTTGCCATTAAGTGGTCGGCTCCTTTTTTGATAAGGATCTCCCGCAAATGATCATAGTCACGGTATTGATGCTGCAGCAATCTGGCCTGCTCATAATACTTTTCATAATCTTCATCATTTTCTTTCATAAGCAAATTATAATTAATGATTAGTTTAATTAAATTACGAAATAGCAGGAACTAAAAAAATGACTTTTAGCAGTTTTTTCCTTAGGAATACCGTTTTAATTGCCTTCTGTATTTTTTACGGGTAATGCCATAAAAACGAATATCTCTGTATATCTCCCGTACATCTACCCAAAAACCATAGGAATAATAGGCTCCGTTAAAATTAACATTAGGATTATTCTCTAAAGCAATCCGGTATCCTGCACTTCCTGAAACACCCACCCACTTTAATGGTTTAATAACAATATCCACTCCACCACTGGTAAGCATCACACCGCCATCCTTTTCCGAAACGATTTTATCATTTCTGTCATCAATCAATTTAATATGATATCCTCCTAACCCAACTTCAAGGGGCAAGGCCAATTCAAAGAAACGCTTATCAATAATCACATATTGGTAAAACAAGGTCATATAATTTAAACTCAAAGTACGTTTCAGAGGAATGCCGCTGTTACCATCTTTACTGGTTAAATTTTGTTTTGAGCTGTTTTGTATCCCATACAAACCAAAGCCAACGGTGTGTTTTTCTTTTAAAATAACGCCTAATTGAAAGCCTTTTACGTTCACCGGACCTTCTTTGATAAATGAGTTTCTGTTATCTATAGCTGCGTAAGGGCGTATGTTTTTAAAACGATAAATATGCGCACTGTCTTTTTTGAATTTAGCGGTCAGAGAATCTATTTTATATAGTCTCGTATCTGTTTGTCCGGAGATGTTCAATATCGAAAACGCCAGATATAGTATAAAGAATAAACTATGTCGTAAAACGGTTACCATACAGATTTTTTGGCTATGATTAAACATAGCTATAAAAAAATAATTTTCAAATAAATAGAGGGGATTACTACAATTTTCAGGGCACAAAAAAAGGGTAAGCTACTTCCATCGCACCGCTCAACCATCTACCCTTGCTATGTTCCCATCCTGGGGGATTTGACAGGAGCTGGTCGTGAAAGACTTACCCGCGGCAAAAGTATATAATTTATTCCATTATTTATGTAATTTTGATAAAAATTATATGTTAGCTATATTTAGGCTTTCATTAAACACACCCTATGAACATTTCAGTTGTCATCCCCTTATTTAACGAAGAAGAATCGTTAGTTGAACTTCACGACTGGATTAAACGGGTGATGGATGAAAATGCCTATACCTACGAGATTTTGTTTGTAGATGATGGCAGCAAAGACAAATCGTGGCAGGTGATCGAATCATTGGCGGCTAAAAATCATTGTGTCAGAGCGATCAAATTCCGTCGTAATTATGGCAAATCTCCCGGATTACATGTAGGTTTTGACGCGGCGCAGGGCGATGTGGTCATTACTATGGATGCTGATTTGCAGGACTCTCCGGATGAAATTCCTGAGTTATATAAAATGATTAAATCAGGCAATTATGATTTGGTGAGTGGCTGGAAACAAAAGCGATTTGATAACACGTTCACAAAAAATATTCCTTCCAAATTGTATAACTGGACAAACAGAACTATTTCAGGAATAAAACTACATGATATGAATTGCGGCCTAAAGGCCTACCGCAAAGAAGTTGTAAAAAGCATCGAAATATATGGCGAGATGCATCGTTTTATTCCGGTTTTAGCCAAAAATGCAGGTTTTTATAATATCGGAGAAAAGGTTGTTCAGCATCAGGCCCGTAAATACGGGGTAAGTAAATTTGGATGGGAACGTTTTATCAATGGCTTTTTGGATTTATTAACCATTACTTTTTTATCCAAATTTGGTAAACGTCCAATGCATTTTTTTGGATTAATAGGAACCTTAATGTTTATTGTGGGATTTCTCACTACGCTGTATTTGGGAGCTGATAAATTCTATCATGCCTTTATCATTCATAAAACGGCCAGATTGCTTACAGACAGGCCATCTTTCTTTATTGCATTAACGTCGATGGTGTTGGGAACCATGTTGTTTTTAGCAGGATTCATAGGCGAATTGATCTTAAGAAATTCGCCTGACAGAAATAATTACCTTCTCGAAAAAAAGATCAATCTTTAATTTTTTAAGGCATGCAAGAAGAACAACTGAAGAGGAAACCAAGAATACCTCTGTCTCCGGAAGAGTTGTACTATGTCAAAAAAATTAAACAATTAAAGGAGCTGAAAAAAATTGCTGATTTTAAAGCTACTTTTTTCTATAAGATCACTAACCGAATTAATATTGTTCTTGCAGGGTTTTTATCGTATTGCGTCTTAAGTATTCTTATTTGTTGCCACTGGCAAACATCCTATATCTCTGATGTGAAATGCTCGTTCGGAGAATTTGACCCTTTGGTTCAAAAACGACCGATTACAGAGCTGGAGATTACAACCTTATCCGGAGAATTCATTCCTATAAAAACAAGTGGATTGTATCAATCTCCTCAAAAAAATGAAGTGATTTATATCGGAAGAGATTTATTATTTAATAGAGTTCTGAAAGCAAAATTAGGGTATGATGACCGTTCATTCTGGCATTTTTACACGTATCCAATTTTTGCAGTAATTGTGTTTGCTTTAGCCATGGGCTTTTTTATCTACAAAGTTAACCGACATTTAAGCATCAACGGCTTGTTAACCGTGTTTGGATTATTTGTATTGTCGAGTATCTATTTTATAATGATATAGATTTTAATCTAATCAGATTGCGTATCCTTAGCGATAAAGCGGTGGCTACAAACCCAAGCCCAATGCTTAATGCCAGCCATACACCATATACCTTATAGCCAAACGTAAAAGCAAACAGATAGCATAAAGGCAGGGCAACCAGCCAGTATCCTACAAAGGCTATATATGTGGGAAATTGGTAGTCTTCAAGCCCGCGCAAAGCTCCAATGGCCACTACCTGAGTACCGTCAAATAATTGAAATAAAGCGGCAAATAATAATAGTTTGGAAGCAATGAAAATAATTTCGGCATCACTGCTAAAAATGGTTGGTAAAAAGGTATTGAAACATACAAATAGCAAAGCCATACAGCCCATGGTTACAAGTACAGATTTATAAGAAGTTTTAATAGCTGATTTTAAATTTGGCAGATCATTCTTTGCATAATAGTTCCCAACACGGATGGTCGTGGCGCTTCCTATGCCACTGGCAAACATATAGGTAAAGGCAGCTAAACTAAGAGCGATACCATGAGCATCGATTTGTTCTTTACCAAACACACCTGCTAATAAACCGGCAATAGCAAAAGCAGCAACCTCAAAGGTAAATTGCAGGGCAGAGGCAATACCATCCTTAAACAAAGGCCAGAAATGCAGAGCGTTAAGTCGGGCTTCCTTGTAATACTTAGCAAAAGAATTGACACTGCGATGATTAAACACAAAAACTAAAAAACCAAGACCCATAAATAACCTTGAAATAAAAGTGGCCCAGCAAGAGCCCATATAGCCCAGTTCGGGTAATCCTGCTTTACCATAAATCAAACAATAATTTAAGATGATGTTTAAAATATTGCCGGCTACACTAATATACATAGCAGCCTTGGTATTACTCAAACCCTCGGTATATTGTTTACACACAAAAAATAAGGCAATGGGAATAATTGAGAAAATAAGTACATCAAAAAACGGAATCGCTAATTTTACAACATCTTCCGGCTGTTGCATGTGTCCCAGTAATGGGGATGAAAAAAAGAGAATCACGAACAGAAGAATGGCCACCATCATATTGATGAATAAGGAATTCTTGAACAATGCAGCCTTTTCCTTTTCATTTTGATTGACGTGGGCATCCGTAATAGCCGGTGTTAGCACATAACTCATACCTATACTAAACACCAGTAAGATCACATACAAATTATTGGATAAGATTCCAGCGGCTTGTTCCGTTTTGCCTATCTTTCCTAAAAAAATATTATCTACCATGCCGGTGATGATATGCCCAATTTGAGTCAATACCAAAGGGATCGATAAGGAGATCGTTTCTTTAAGGTGATTATGTTTAAGCAAATTATTCACGGGCCACAAATCTACTGATTTAATTGATGTCAATTTAAATGAGTTTAATTCGCTATTTTTAAAGTTGATAAAATACATGAATTAGTATGGAAGACCTTTGGAAATCTGTGAGCTATTCACAAACAACACTTACCGAATTAATGATCCCCTCTTATGCCAATTTTGGCGGCAAAATTCATGGAGGAATATTATTATCCTTAATGGATAAGGTGGCTTATGCCTGTGCTTCCAAGCATGCAGGCAATTATTGTGTAACAGTGTCGGTTGATCATGTTGAATTTCTGCAACCGGTAGATGTAGGAGAGATGGTGTCTATGTTTGCTTCCATAAATTACGTGGGCAACACATCATTAGTAGTAGGGATTAAAGTTATTGCCGAAAACTTTAAAATCGGATCCGTGAAGCATACAAATACCTCCTACTTTACAATGGTAGCAAAGGACGAAAACGGCCAGGTTACTCAGGTTCCAGGCCTTATTCTGGAGAACAGGGAAGATGCCCGCCGTTTTTTGGAAGCCATTAAGCGAAAAGAACTCAGAAATACCTATAAAAAAGAGCTGGATAATGCTAAAACCCTGCTGGAAGTGGATTCAAATAAACATATCTTTTTAAAAGAGCGTTGTAAAATTGAATTTTAGGCTGCGATAAATCTGATTTATTTATGGGCTATATTTTTGTAATGCCCTATTTTCCTCATAAAATAGTTATTATATTTGTGTTTTTACAAATATACTCTTGATGCAGCGCGTTACTCTAAAAGATAAAACCTTTGTTCCATACATTACTTCCGATAAAATTGCCGGAAGCGTAAAACAAATGGCTCAAAAAATAAATACCGATTTGGTAAATGACATGCCCTTGTTTTTAGTGGTGTTAAACGGGTCCTTTATGTTTGCCGCCGATTTGTTGAAAGAAGTAACGATTCCCTGCGAGATATCCTTTATCAAATTAGCGTCTTATCATGGTACAAGCAGTACCGGAACAGTTACCGAAATGATAGGGTTAACCGAAGAGATAAAAGGCAGAACCGTTGTGGTTGTGGAAGATATAGTAGATACAGGTATTACACTTGAAAAATTGGTAACGCTGTTAAACAAAAAAGAAGTCAAACAAATTAAAGTAGCTTCGTTTTTACTGAAACCTGAAGCCTATAAAAAAGATATTGTAGTGGATTACGTAGGAATGGAAATACCAAACGACTTTGTTGTTGGATATGGACTGGATTATGACGGACTGGGAAGAAATATGAAAGAAATTTTCGTTTTAGAACAAAAATAAATTTACAACTAAACAAAAACATCAACTATGAGCAACATGTTAAACATTGTTTTATTTGGGCCTCCGGGAGCAGGAAAAGGCACTCAATCTGAAAAGCTGATCGAAAAATACGGCTTAGTACATTTATCAACCGGCGACATTTTGCGTAGCGAAATTGCAAGAGGAACAGCTCTTGGTATGGAAGCCAAACAAATTATGGATCGTGGAGATTTAGTAAGCGATGACATTGTGATTGGAATGATTGAGGCCAAGTTGGATGCTAATCCAAATGCCAATGGATTTATTTTTGATGGATTCCCTCGTACACAAGCGCAGGCAGTGGCTTTGGATGACTTGTTGCAAAAGAAAGGAACGGCTATCAGCGCTATGTTAGCTTTGGAGGTAGATAATGAAGAATTGGTAAAACGCTTATTATTACGCGGTAAAGAGTCGGGCAGACCGGACGATGCGAACGAAGAGATTATCAGAAATCGTGTAAACGAATACAATAACAAAACATTACCGCTTAAAAAATATTATTCTGAACAAGCTAAATTTCATTCAATAAACGGTATTGGTTCTATCGATTCTATTTTTAATCAATTAACTGAACGCATTACCTTTGTAAAAGCGGAAATTGAGTTAACCATGTTGGAAAATGACATCGAACATTTGGATTTAACCATTAACGACTTTGAAGTAGCGACTGAAATTTCGGATGAATTGAAAAAAGATATTGATGAAGTTAGAAATACAGAGCCTGCCAAGAAAGCAATTTCAGCAGCTCCGGCTGCCAAAGCAGTAGTGGCTAAAAAAGTGGTTGCGCCTGCTGCTAAAGCCAAGAAAAAGGCTGTAAAGACTTCAGCCAAAGCTCCGGCTAAAAAGGCACCTGCAAAACCAGCAGAAAAGAAATCAGCCCCAAAAAAAGCAGTAAAAAAATCTGTTGCAAAGCCTACAGCCAAAGCATCTGCTAAAAAAGTAGTGAAAAAGGCAAGCCCTAAAAAAGCAGTGAAAAAATCTGTAGCAAAAAAAACTGTTAAGAAATCAGCCCCAAAAAAAGTAGCACCTAAAAAACAGGTTGTAAAGTCTTCAGCTAAAAAAGCAGTAAAAAAAGTGGCAGCAAAAAAACCTGCAAAAAAGATAGTAAAGAAAGCAGTGAAAAAAGTGGCTAAAAAATCGGCCCCTAAAAAAGTAGTAAAGAAAGTTGCTAAAAAAAGTGCACCGAAAAAGGCGCTTAAAAAAGCTGCTAAAAAGAAAAAATAAGCATTTAGTTATGAGTTAAGAGTGATGAGTTATAAGTAATTTTAATTCCAACTCATAATTCATAACGTATAATTCATAACTCAAAGAAAGTGGATACTAATTTTGTTGATTACGTAAGAATTTGTTGCCGTAGTGGCAAAGGTGGGAAAGGCTCAACGCATTTGCATCGCGATAAGCTGACTGCCTTTGGTGGGCCGGATGGAGGAGATGGTGGACGAGGAGGACATATCATTTTACGTGGTAATAAACAGTTCTGGACACTTATTCATTTAAAATACCGTAAGCATATCATTGCCAAACAAGGAGGCGATGGAGGCTCATCGCATAAATCAGGTAAAGAAGGCGAAGATGAAATATTGGATGTGCCTTTGGGAACCATTGCGCGCGATCTGGAAACCGGAGAATTTATTTGCGAAATTACGGAAGACGGACAGGAAATTATTTTATTGCCCGGTGGAATGGGCGGCAGGGGAAATGCACATTTTAAATCGCCAACCAATCAAACGCCGCGCTATTCTCAACCCGGAGAAGAAGGGAAAGAAGAGTGGAAAATACTCGAGTTAAAAGTATTGGCAGATGTAGGGTTGGTAGGATTTCCTAATGCCGGAAAATCAACGCTGTTGTCGGTTGTATCGGCCGCAAAACCCGAAATAGCCAATTATCCTTTCACTACTTTAACACCTAATTTAGGAATTGTACCGTATCGCGATTACAAAAGTTTTGTGATGGCGGATATTCCTGGTATTATTGAGGGAGCAAGCGAAGGTAAAGGCCTTGGTGTTCGTTTCCTGAGACATATCGAACGAAACTCTACCTTGTTGTTTATGGTAAGTTGCCAAAGTGATAATATTTATGAAGAATACAAGATCCTGTTAAACGAATTAAAACAATACAATCCTGAGTTGCTGGATAAGCAGCGCATTTTGGCCATTTCGAAATGTGATACCATTGATGATGAATTGATAGAAGAACTGGAAAAGGATTTAAAGAAACGGATGAAAGGCAAATTCAAGATTCCTTATATCTTTATTTCGGCTCAATCGGGATACAACATTCAGGAATTAAAAGATATGTTGTGGGAACAGTTAAATTAATGTTTAATTTTGCCACACTGGTTAAATAATTTGAAAAAACGCTTGCACATATTTTTTTCGTTTTGTTTGCTCATCAGCTTCAGTTGGCAATGTGCGGCAAAATCGATTATTTATGTTGGGTTTGCTTTCAATCAAAAAAGACTAGCAGAAACGGTTTGTGTTAACAGAAATAAACCCAAAAGCTGTTGCGCAGCTAAGTGTTATCTCGATAAAGAAATAAAAAAAGAAGATAAACGCCAGTCTAATTCACCCTCCTCCATTAAAGATAAAGCGGAGAAATCTGAATTAAGAACAGGTTTGGTGACTTTTGTATTTTTGTGCGACGAATCTGTTCAATCCCCTCATTTTATCTACTCAAAAAATTTCCCAAATACGTTTTTGAGTTCTGTGTTTCATCCACCGGGCATTTAATCCTTTTCAACAGTTATCTAACCAGTTATTTATCCTACTTATTCGTAATTTTTAATAAAGTTATGTGATGAGTCTGCATAATTAGTTGGGCTTACTGTATCCCCCTCCGGAGGGGACAGGGGGAGGAATCAAACAATTATTCAACTCAATATTCAACTCATGAACATCATCACCTATGTATTTATAGGATTGCTTATATTACTGTTAAACGAATACCGTTTAATTAAAAAATACATCAACGCTATCGAAAATAAATCAGGTCCTTTTCAAGCAGTGAGGAAACCGATTGCCAAAGCCTCGGACTCATTTAAGAATTGGATCAATCATAAAGTACTAAACAACGAATTAAACTATTAAAAACAAACCAAATGAAAACTATATTTAAAACAACCGCTATCTTAATGCTGGCTTTAACCTTTACTTTTTGTAAGAAAGATACTAAATCTCCTGATCCCGAACCGGAAGTACCTGCTGCTACCGGAGGAAAATTACACATACTGTTTGAAGGGATGGTAGGTGATTCGGATTTAGTATTTGCTACCGAAACGTATACCAACCAGGCAGGTAATACTTTTAATGTTACCATGTATAGATACTATATCAGTAATATCAAATTAATAAAAACAGATAACTCTGTATGGACAGAAACAAACAGCTATCACTTAATTGATCATGCAGATGCATCTACAACAACAATTGACCTTAGTAATGTGCCATTTGGTAATTATAAGGGGATAGAGTTTATGATTGGAGTTGACAGTGCGCAAAATTTATCAGGAGTTCATACTGGAGCTCTGGATGTCGCTAATAATATGTATTGGTCGTGGAACCAAGGCTACGTGATGGCGAAATTTGAAGGGACCTCTCCTCAATCTACAGCTACAGGGAAGAATTTAAAGTTTCATATCGGTGGCTTTTCAGGAGCGTATAACTCATTAAAAATAGTATCTCCGTCTTTTAACAGTGATACGGCAAAAGTAACGAGTAATTTATCGCCGATCATTCACATGTCGAGCAACTTACTGGAATGGTTTGATACACCTACGGTAATTGATTTTTCTACGTTTCCTAGCGTGATTATGGCAGCAGGCGCTTCTTCAAAAACAATATCCGATAATTACGTTGATATGTTTACGATAGAGCACATTCATCCTAACTAGTTTAAATAAAAAAGAAGCTTTTCGAAAGATTTGAATTGTCATGCCGAACTTGATTCGGCATCTGCAAGATGTTGATTTTACAGTCATTCTGAAACAAGTTCAGAAT
>JACQAK010000145.1 GCA_016194985.1 Bacteroidota bacterium | reverse complement strand
CGTTCATAAATATCCACTTTATAGCCGCGTTTGGCCAAATAAATAGAGACCAAAGAACCTACTAATCCGGCTCCAACCACTGTTATATTTTTTTGAGTACTCATATATAATTTAAGAATTTAAAGCACTAATTTATCCTTTTCTTTGGTAAAAGATCTTTAATTTTTCTTTACTTTTCAACGGTTTTCCCACTTATTATGTATGCCATTCGGGCGCGTTCCTGCAAAGGAGGCAGCAGGAACCGGTCCGCCAGCTCAGCTGGCGGATCCAATCTTTTGCTAAGGGCAGGCATTCGCCAGCTGGCGAACCGCTTGCATCCCTCGCGCAGTTATACTAACAATTCGTACTAAAAATTTTAAATTAAATTCAGCGTGAGTGATTGAAGTGTAAATCCTTTTATGTAACGCTTTGGAATAAAAGATTGAAACGCAAAGCACGACGGCGCCTGTGCTTTGCGCCGGCACGCCCAAATAAAAAATCTACTTCTTATATTTATCGTGCATCATTTGTTTGGATAACAGTTTTTCGATAGCCTGAGTAATGCGTTTGAGTCGTGTTTCCTCTTTTTTGGCATCTGTGATCCACATCATGTATTCCTTACGATGAGAGTAAGCCAGCGATTCGAAATAGGCTAATACTTTAGCCGTTTTAAATTGTTTTTTCACATCATCTGGAATATCAACCGTTTTATCTTTGGCTTCTATAATTTTAAGCCCTTTTTTATTGTTGTCAATAGCCTCAAACAGGTATTCCAATATCAGCTCATCGTCAATTTGTTTTACATCGGTAAATTTTATATGCCGGTTATGTACATTTCCGGGATTTTGCAATAATACTTTTTTCTTATCTTTTAATAGAGACCCCTGAAAAAAGACCAAAGACGTGTGTTTTTTGAAGCCCCAGAAACCACACACCATACCATTCAGATAATAATTGGGTCCCCATTTCCAATCTTCTATAATGTCAGGATCTGCACTTAAAATCAGGGTGCGCAGCTTCTTGCAAATTTTTTGTGCAAAAGGTTCCAACTGAGAAATTCCCTCATCAATTAAGCGACTTGCATCAGGATTATGTTTTACTTTTGCGATATTAAATGTAGATTTGGTTGTGCTTAAAAAATTTGAAGTAAACATACATAAAAACACCTTATTTAGCAAAAACGATAAGCTTTTAGTGGCTTTTAGCGGTGGGGTGGATTCTGTTGTTTTGACAGACCTTTTGTACAAAGCAGGCTACCAATTTGAACTGGCACATTGCAATTTTCAGTTACGGGAAAATGAAGCCGATAAAGACACTGAATTTTGTAAAAATTACGCTGATGCTATTCATTCAACTATTCATATAGCATATTTTAATACAAAGGAATATGCCGAACAACATAAGCTATCCATACAAATGGCGGCCAGGGCATTACGCTATAATTGGTTTAATGAATTAGTTGAAAAACACGGTTTTACATATGTCTTAACTGCTCATCATGCTAATGATAACGTGGAGACTTTATTTGTAAATCTGGTAAGAGGTACGGGCATTAAAGGATTACAGGGCATTCCTGAAAAACAAAACCATGTAATAAGGCCTTTATTATTTGCTACCAAAGAAAATATCAGAGATTATGCTACTAAAAACAATATTGCGTACAGGGAAGATAGCAGCAATCAGGAAGTAAAATATAAGCGTAACTTTATCAGACATCAGATCATACCTGAGTTAAAAAAACTAAATCCTGCATTAGAAGAAACCTTTACTACTTCGATACAATTCTTCAAACAATCTTCTGAAATCGTCACTCAATTTGCGAACTTAAAATTTAAAGAAATTTGCAAAGAAGAAAACAATCAACTATGCATTGAAATCAATTTATTATTACAGGAGCCTCAAAAAGAAACACTATTGTTTGAATGGCTTCACTCTAAAGAATTCAAAACCAGTCAAATACAACAACTAACAGAAGCTTTACTAATTGAAGACAGAGTTGGCAAACAATTTTCATCGGCATCGTATCAATTAGTCATTGATAGAAAATATATTATTGTAAAGGCTATAAACAAAGAACAGGATGTTAAAGAGTTTGTTATAACGTCTGTATCAGATATTGCTCATCTGCCTATCACCTTAAGGATGGAAGAAACAAGCGATAGAGCTTTTTCTCAAAATAAAAATAATATTACGATTGCTTATTCGGATAATTTATTTCCGTTAACACTTCGCAAATGGAAACAGGGCGATAAGTTCAAACCCTTTGGTATGAATGGATTTAAGAAGCTCAGCGACTTTTTTAAAGATCAAAAATTATCTTTATTTGAAAAGGAATGTGTGTGGATTTTGGAGAATAAGGAACATATTATTTGGGTAATTGGCTATCGTATGGATGATAGATGTAAGGTGAATAAGGAGACTAAAAAGGTTATTAAGATTATTGTGGATAAAATATAATCAGTATAGTCATGCTGAACTCGTTTCAGCATCTCTCAGTAATAGCATAAAACAACTAATTTGCAGATGAAACTCACAAACGCGTTTATCTACATCATGTCAAATAAAAATCTAACTACCTTTTATATAGGTGTAACCAATAATTTAGAAAGACGTGTACAGGAACATAAAAGGAGTGAGGGTTCAGAATTTACATCTAAATATAATTTACACAACTTAGTTTACTACGAAGTTATATCAGATATTAAAACTGCTATCACAAGGGAAAAACAACTAAAAAGATGGCATAGGGAATGGAAAATAAATATGATAAAAGAACTAAATCCTTCAATGGAAGACTTGGCTAAAGACTGGAAATAAATCACTTAAAGTGAGACCCTGAAACAAGTTCAGGGTGACTAAATAAAAACTTACTTATTCAAAAACCTGGCGTCCGTCAATGACATTAGGAAAGCTTCCAGGTCTTTCTTTTCCTGATCTGTTAAGCCCAATGGTTTAGATAATAATGTGTCGCGGTTAACAGAATTACTGATGAATTTATCCGGTTGATCATAATAATCGATCACTTCTTTTAAGCTTTTAAACATCCCATTATGCATGTATGGCTTGGTGATGGCAATATTTCTTAAACCCGGAACTTTAAACCGACCAATATCTTTCTCGTCGCGGGTTATTATATAACGCCCACTATCATTGAGGTTTTTACCATTAAATAATCCTATGTTCTTAAAGTCATCATTTGTGAAATCGGGTCCAAAATGGCAATCAAAACATTTTCCTTTTTCATTGAAAATAACACGTCCTCTTTTCGCTGATGCCGAAAACAACGTCGTGTCCTTTTCACTCATATAATTATCAAACGCAGAGTTATTGGTTTCAAGAGTTCTTTCATAAGCGGCCAAAGCCTCTACCAGATTTTGTTTATTAGCAGGTGTTCCAAATAACTTTATAAAAAAAGCCCGGTATTGCTTATGGTTATTTAATTTTCTGACGATCACCGACATAGGAATATCCATTTCTGCCGGATTTTCCATCGGTCCACCGGCCTGATCCTCGAGTGTTTCGGAACGTCCGTCGTGGAAATAAAAATTACGTGCCGACATGTTCATAGTGCTGGGTGTATTTCTTCCTCCCTTTACACTATCCACTCCAAAGCTAAAGGGCACATTATCTGCAAATGCATAATCAGGCTTATGACAGGATGCACAACTGATCTGGTTTTCGCGCGATAAAATAGAATCATTGAACAATAACTCTCCCAATGCTTCAATAGTAGAAGGCTCCTTCAATACTTTTTCATGTTTTTCGGGCATACAGGAAATCATGAGCATTACAAAAAAAACGCTACCATATTTTACAATTGACCAAATCATGGCACAAATATAATAGGAAAACATGTCACAAAACGCTCATTTTATCGCTAATATAACTTTAAAACCATTTATGTATAATATCTTATAAACTCCATAAAAATGATAATTTTGTATAGTATGGAACCATTAGATCATATAGAGGAAAAGACGGAAAATCCTTTTTATTTCAATAACCTTTTTTTAATCAAAGGATTCGTTACCGGAAAAAATCAATTCTGGCATTACTTATTAGGACTTTCGGCTGCTTTTTTAGGATACTTATCCTTTCAAATGGTGATGATGATTCCGCTTCTCACAGCTGCTATGCGTAATGGCGTTACCATGTCTGAGATCACTCAAAATCCTAATATCTTATTCAATCCCGAAAAAGTAGGTATTGATAAATCGTTGCTGTTAGCACTAATGATGGGCATGTTTGTATTTACCATGTTATTCTTTTGGATCGCATTAAAATACATTCAGAAAAAATCTTTTACGTCCATTATCACCGGATTCGAAAAAATAAGATGGAAACGATATTTCTTTTCATTTGCCATATGGGGAAGTTTAATTACTATTCTCACAATAGCTTCCTATTTAACCTCTCCTCAGGATATGGAACTACGCTTCAATGCCTCCAACTTTGCGATATTACTGATTGTTGTAGTAACACTTATTCCAATTCAAACAGCTACGGAAGAATTACTGTTCAGAGGATACTTAATGCAGGGATTTGGTTTGGCTTTTAAAAATGGGATTGCGCCTCTGATCATCACGTCTGTTCTGTTTGGAATGATGCATTCCTTTAATCCGGAAGTGAAAGCTCATGGCCTGCTACTGATGATGCCTTATTATATTTTATTTGGCGCTTTTCTGGGAATACTAACCTTATTGGATGAAGGTGCTGAATTAGCCATGGGTATTCATTGTGCCAATAATCTGTTTTCGAGTTTATTAATTTGCTCAAAAAATTCTGTATTACAAACAGACTCCATTTTTTATACCTCTGTAGAGAATCCCGGCGGCGAATTTTTGGTTTGGGTTATCATGGCAAGCATCTGTTTCATTATTTTATTCAAAAAGTATAAACTCTCAAACTGGAAATTATTAATTCGTTAAACAACATTTTATGAAAAAAACACTTTTCTTTATTTCAACCCTATTCTCTATCAATCAGGCATTTGCCGATGGAGATTATCATTATTATGTTGATTTAACAGCGGTAAACAACGATAAGCTAACCATTAAATTAGTACCTCCTGATATGACAGAGAGCGAAACGGTGTTTATGTTTCCGGCAATGGTTCCGGGAACTTATGATGTATACGACTTCGGAAGATTTGTATCTGATTTTAAAGCCGAAGGTAAAAATGGCCAAACTATTACCGTAACAAAACTCGATAAAAATTCCTATAAATTATCTCCGGCTAATGCAATTAAAGAAATCAGCTATGTGGTAGAAGATACCTGGGATACAGACATTAAAGAAAAAGTAGTATTTGAACCGGGAGGAAGCAATATTGAGGAAGGAAAAAATTTCTCGTTAAATACGCATTGCTTTTTTGGCTATTTTAAAAACAAAATAGAATCAAAATTTATCCTCGAAATTACCAAACCCAAAGGATTCTATGCTTCTACCAGCCTTACCGATTTAAACAGTGGTGATACAAAAGATGTGCTTTCTGTTTTTAATTACCATGCCCTGGTTGACTCTCCTATCATGTATACCAAGCCTGATACAACCTCCATTCAAATTGGTAAATCACAAATTTTGATTTCGGTTTACTCACCCAACCATGTATTAACATCAGAGTTTATTGCCCGTAATTTAAAAGAATTATTATTTGCTCAGGCTGAATATTTAGGAGGCGAATTACCTATCGATAAATATGCATTCCTGTTTTATTTCACTGATAAGGCATCTCTAAGCGGCGCATCAGGAGCCTTAGAACACTCGTATTCCTCTTTTTATTTCTTACCGGAAGCCGATACGGCTGCTATTGCGCAGGAAGTAAGAGATGTATCTGCTCATGAATTCTTTCACATTGTAACCCCATTAAGTATTCACTCCAAAGAAATTGGAGATTTCGATTTCAATAATCCTCAAATGAGTAAACATTTGTGGTTATATGAAGGACTGACCGAATATGCGGCACATCACATGCAGGTAAAAACAGGATTAATTGAATACGATGCTTTTTTAGAAGTGATGATCGAGAAAATGAAAAACGCCAGAGATAACTATAACGATACCGTTCCGTTTACCGTAATGAGTAAATACGCTTTGGACAAATACAAAAAACAATACAACAATGTATATGAAAAAGGGGCATTAATAGGAATGAGCCTTGATATTATGCTTCGTTACTACAGCAACGGCAACTACGGTACTCAGGAATTAATGAAAGACCTTGCCAAAAAATATGGTAAAACGACTTCCTTTGACGATGATCAATTATTTAATGATATTGAAAAACTCACCTATAAAGAAATCAGATACTTTTTAGATAATTATGTAGCCGGGCCCAAACCTTTGCCCTACAAAGATATTTTTGCCATGGTAGGTATTAACTATACGGATAAAAAAGTAGAAGAAAAAATTACGCTGGGAGGCATCTCCGTTGGTTATAATCCTGCCACCAACCATTTGGTAGTTGTAAACACCAATAAATTAGATGCTTTTGGAAAGAAATTAAAATTCAAAGAAGAAGATGAGATCATCACATTCAATAACAGAAAACTAACACTGGATAATATCAAAGATATTTTAGGAGGCTATATGCAAAATGCCAAAACAGGAGATAAACTGGTTATTGAAGTTTTAAGAAAAGATAAAAAAGGAAACGAATCCCTTAAAACCCTGAAAGCTAAAGTAAAACCTGTAAAAGTAACAGAAACTGACATTTTAGAATTAAACGAAAAAGCCACAGAACAACAGATAATTGCAAGAAAAACGTGGTTGGGAATTAATTAAAGGCCATAGAAACAAGACAGGAGATTTGAGAATGTGTATTCTCAAATCTCCTGTCTGACATATCATATCTATAATGACTAATAAAAAAAACATATACTGGACTTGTCAAATAGGAGGATGGACCTTCTTTGCGGCACTGAATTTGTTTTTTTTCAAATTAAGCTATAGTACAAATGTTAAGGATATTTTAAATTATCTGATCTGGCTTCCGGTAGGAATTACCATTACACATTTTTTCCGCTTTTTGGTTCTTAAGTTTAATGTATTGCGATATAATATTTTTTCGCAAATACCGATAGTTATTATTTCAGGCTTTATTAACGCCTTCTTGTTTTTTGCTTTAACAGTTGGTATTGCCAAAGCATTAGGCATCATCACATATAAGATAGATATTGTAGCGGCTATTTCAAACATTTTAAGCCTTACGGTTATTTTTGTGTTTTGGTCATTGATTTATTTCGGATTTCATTTTTTTGATAACTACAAAAAAACAGAAATTCAAAACCTGCGCCTGGAAGCCAATACCAAAGAAATAGAGCTTAATAAATTAAAATCGCAACTCAATCCTCATTTCATGTTCAATAGCATGAATAGTATCAGAGCCCTGGTTGACGAAGATCCTAAAAAAGCCAAAGTAGCCATTACTCAGTTATCCAATATTCTTCGAAATACGTTGATGATGCATAAAAACAAATACATCACCCTTGAAGAAGAATTAGCCTTAGTGAAAGATTATCTGGAGCTTGAGCACATCCGTTTCGAAGAACGGTTATGCTATAAACTGGATATCGATCCACAAACCTTATCCTTAAATGTACCACCCATGATGATACAAACACTTGTAGAAAATGGTATCAAACATGGTATTAGTAGGTATCCTGAGGGTGGTGAAATAAGAATAAAAACTCAAAAAACAGATACTGAATTTAAAATTGAAATTATTAATACCGGACAATTATTAGTAAACAATAAAACAGATTCAGGATTTGGAGTAGAAAATACCACTAACCGGCTAGAATTATTGTTTGGAAAAAAAGCAGGCTTTTCGCTTAAAAACCTCGATTCTAACCATGTGATAAGTGAAATTAGTATAAAAAATTAATCATTAAAATATGAAATAGCCATGTTTGAAGAAACACATCCCGATAACTATCGGGAATAAACAACTAAACTGGCTATACCATATGACCATTAAAAAAAATAATTTAACCATATGAAAGCAATTATTATTGACGACGAACGTTTGGCACGACAAGAGTTAAAAAATTTATTAGCAGCTCATAAAGAAATTGAAGTCATTGCAGAATGTAATAATGCACAATCGGCCAAAGAAAAAATAGCAGAGTTAAATCCTGATGTTATTTTTCTTGACATACAAATGCCCGGAAAAACAGGCTTAGAACTTATTGAAGAAGTATCTGCCCTACCCGATGTAGTTTTTGTAACAGCTTATGATGAATATGCCATCAAGGCCTTCGAAGTTAATGCATATGATTACTTATTAAAACCGGTGTCTCCTGAGCGTTTGGCTGAAACTATCAAGAAACTAACGCTTAAAGAAACATCCGAACGTAAAGAAAATACAACACCTTTAACAGAAAACGATCAGGTATTTATTAAAGATGGCGAAAAAACATGGTTTGTCCGTTTAAATAATATCCGCTTATTTGAAAGCGAAGGCAATTATGTGCGCGTGTATTTCGATAACTTCCGACCTCTGATTCTAAGAAGTTTAAACAGCCTGGAAGAACGGCTGGATGAAAAAACATTTTTCAGGGCCAGCAGAAAACACATTGTTAACTTAAGCTGGGTTGAAAGCATAGAAACCTGGTTCAATGGCGGATTAATGGTAAAATTGAAAGGTGGGCAGGAAATTGAAATATCACGACGCCAGGCTGTAAAATTAAAAGACATGATGAGCTTATAAAAGTTCCATGTTTATGCTTTGAAGTTTGTAAATTTGAAACATGAAAAATAACGAAGACAACGAACTGGACGATTTATTGCCGGAAGAATTAAAAGGTGATATCGTACCGGAAATTGACCCTAACAAATTATTTGACGAAAACGAGTACTCAACCATCATTATTGGTTCAGAAGGCATGAGTAAAAAAGATACTCAAAATGCTGATTATGTTACCGTTTTAGTGAGCAGCAGATCTTCCCGCGAGGAAAAAGATGAAGCTTTAATTGCATTAAAAGAAAACAACGCACAAGCATTTTAATTTAATAGGGCACGAACATTTTCTTGTATCTTTTGAAGCATTTACCGTTATACAGGAAATGGAAGCGGAAATTGATCGATCAACCTTAACAGCAGCCTTAGATATGTTGAATCAATTTAAAAAAGGTAATGAAATAACAATCAATGACGCGAAAGAGTTAATCAAACAAAAATTAAGCGCATAATAATTGAAAAAAACACTACTTAACCTCTTATTCGTTTCTCTTTTTATAACGCATTTATCTTCTTTTTCTCAGGAAAATTCAGATAAAAAAGTGATTAAAATCAAGAAAGAAAAACTATTTGTCAAAGCAGCTTTTGATGATACCGAATTTAAAGTGATTGCCTTTGATAGATATGGAAATCCTCACGAACAAGCCATTAAATCTTTTTCTATCGTTTATCAGGAAGGAAAAACCTCTTATCAGGCTCCGGTAGAAGGCAATACCTTTCCTCAAAAAACCGTTGATTTTTTAACTAAAAAGAAAAAACTGGCTACTAAAATTTGTCTTACCAACCTAAAAGCGGAAGATAAAGACGGGCACGTTGAAGATCTGCCTGATTTATGCAATATTGTTATCTTTCCGGACTGCAAAAAGGTTAATAAAACCAAATAAAAAAGTCCCTTAGATTTTCTAAGGGACTTTTTTATTGAATTCCAAATTCGGATTCTACCAACCCAAAACCCACGAGAAGATTAATGGTGCCACAATAGTAGCATCACTTTCTACAATAAACTTAGGTGTATGAATATCTAATTT
>JACQAK010000144.1 GCA_016194985.1 Bacteroidota bacterium | reverse complement strand
TTTGTTCAGGAACATCCACCGTATTAACCGCCAGCGGAGCAACAACCTATAGTTGGAGTACGGGAGCCACAACCAATACTGTTTCAGTATCACCAACATCAACTACTGTTTATACTGTAACGGGGATTACCAATGGCTGTAGTAATACGAAAACTGTGAGTGTTACAGTAAATGCAACGCCAACTGTAGCCGTCAATAATGCCACTATTTGTTCAGGAACATCCACCGTATTAACCGCCAGCGGAGCAACAACCTATAGTTGGAGTACGGGAGTCACAACCAATACTGTTTCAGTATCACCAACATCAACTACTGTTTATACTGTAACGGGGATTACCAATGGCTGCAGTAATACGAAAACTGTGAGTGTTACAGTAAATGCAACGCCAACTGTAGCAGTAAGTAATGCCACTATTTGTTCAGGAACATCTACCGTATTAACCGCCAGCGGAGCAACAACTTATAGTTGGAATACAGGCTCTACAACCAGTACTATTTCAGTATCTCCTTCGTCCACTACTGTTTATGCCGTAACAGGCACTACAAATGGTTGCAGTAATACAAAAACTGTTAGTGTAACGGTTATAGCTTCTCCTACAGTAACGGCAGTAGCCAGTCCAACGGCAGTATGCCCGTCTCAGACCGTAATGCTTACCGCGGGTGGTGCTAATACTTATACGTGGAGTACAGGCCCTACAACATCAGTTACGACAGTAACCCCAACTATTACGACTACGTACACTGTTACAGGTACAAGTACTGTGACGGGATGCAGTAATACTAAAATCGTTACTGCTATTGTAAGTCCACCATTAAGTGTCACTGCCTCTACAGCTATTTGCTATAGCCAAAGCGTAACCTTAACTGCCAGTGGGGCTACAACCTATAGTTGGAATACAGGCCCAACAACCGCCTCCATATCTGTATCACCAACCATCACTACCGTTTATACCGTAACCGGAACGGGAAGCGGATGTACAACAACAAGAACTGTTCAGGTTGATGTAAAAGGCCAATACTGCTGCCAGTCGGCCAGTTTTTCTATAGGAAGTGCCACAACAACAACCAACTATTCCAACAACTCTAATGGTTCAGGAGCTGTGGTTGATGTATTGGGTAGTATCACATTTACAGCTAACAGCAGCATGACTAATTACATTTTAAGAATGGCACCCACCGCTTCTATCAATATCAATACTGGGGTAACCGTTACTTTCAGTAATTGTACCATTTATTCCTGCACCGATTTATGGGGAGGTATTTTTATTAATGATGGTGTTGGCGTACCGGGCATTGTGAATGTAACCAATTCACGCATCGAAGACATGTATATGGGAATTACTCATGCCGGAGCGAATGGTTCCTCTACAGGATCTGCAAACTTTATTAATGTGACCAATTCGGTTTTAAATAATAACTACATTTCTATCCATTTAAGAAATTACGCAAGGGCTAATAGTTCCAATGGAAGAGAAGGATTATCGGTGACAGGCACTACCATTACAAGCCAGCCGAGTTCAACCTCACCACAACTAACCTTAAAAACAAGCACGGTATATGCGTATGCTTATAACAACATTAATAATACAAGCATCACATACACTAATTTTCCAAGAGGTGCTGTAGGGATTTATTTATATAACCTTGAAGAAATTCCGGTAATTATAGGCGATAGTACAGGCACAGGTGGTACTAACCGTTTTGAGAACCTTGACTTTGGTGTGTATGCCGAAAATGCTTCTCCTAAAGCCTTTAATAACCATTTTATTAATATTACAGGTAGTGCCAAACAGGTAGCGCTTATTGGTTTTCCACCGCCACCACCTCCAGCCGGACCTGACGAAATAGGCGTTGCGTTTAGCGCCATTATAACTGCTACCAATCAGGTATACTACACACGTGTGGGAAAAGTAAGTGCCTCTACACCTACAGGTGGTAATCCGTTTCCGGGAGGTAATAAGTTTGAGAACTGTGGTAAGGGCATTGCTATTACCAGCTATCAGGAGCCTTATGTAAAAGGTAATGTATTTACAGCCGCCGAAACAGATGTTCCTCCTACCGTAACACCGTCTTCGTTATATAGCTATTACAAAGCTCAAAGTGCTGTTTATATAAAAGACATTGCATCTAATGCCACGGTTAAAAACAACTATATACTTAATCAGGCTACAGGGATATACACATCTCATAACATTAATACGAGCTATGGTTATGCCACTTTTATAAAAATAGAAGATAATTTAATTGAGGCTCCTGCCACAAACGGTTATTGCCGACAGGCCATACAGGTAGACCAACCAACAAGTACTACCAATTTGGGAACAGGATTGTTAACCGTAAAAAACAATACCATACAAAATGTGTATAATGGTATTAAAGCCTATAATGTAAAAGGTGGTTTGCAAATAAACAGTAATCCAACCATTAATTTATCGGCTGCTAAAATGATAGGAGTACCGGGTGTTACATCATCACAAATTAATAATTATGCTCGCACCGGTATTTATGTGCAAAGCTGCACAGATGCAGTAGTGGCTAATAACCCCAACATAACCAGTAATGGCACTATCAACTCAAGTTATTATACTGCCGTAAAGGGTATTTGGTTTAATACAAGCAGTGGAACAGCCGGACAGGTTAATTGCAATACCATGAGCAACATGGGGCGCTGTTTGCAGTTTACAGGCACCAGCCTTAACAAAGTAGTTAAAAACGTTATGAACGGCACCTATCAGGGCTTTGTATTAAGTGTGAATGGGCAAATTGGAGATCAGGGACGTACGACTAATACAACTCATGATAATGAGTGGAGTGGGTTTACAGGAGGATCCGTACAATATGCGGAAACTTATACAGAAAGTTCCAGCACGGCCAATACAAATTCCAGATTTTATGTCAAATCGGGCAGTCCTTATCAACCTACACAGAATTATTCAAGTAATGGATTCCCTTATAATACAGGGCTAAATTTAGGAATAGATGTACAGACAGGTCTTTCAGGAGAAAGTTGTTTGTCCTTAAGAATGATGGGAGGAGATAATAATGAAGCTATGACCATGAGGACAGCACAGGAACATGACGGTACTAATGCTACCTTATACGAAGCTTTAGCATCCGATACCACATTTTATGAGTTATACCAAAACGAGACCCAATACCGTAATAAACAGCTGGTATATGAATTACTCAGTAAACAAAGCATTGATACAACCAATGCCTTAAATGAGTTTTATAATGCCAATCAAAATAGCAATTATCAGGCAATAGTTACTATCAATGAAGCGATAGCCGGTCAGGATTATCAAACAGCTCAAAGTATCAATAGTGGTTTAACGGCTAATAACACTATTGAAGTATATCAAAAACGAGTGAACGAATTGCTATTGAAATATTTAAGCTATCAGCCTCAATACGATACCACGCAGGTGATGCCGATAGCAAAAAATCCTGTATTTGATGGTACTGAATTAGCAGATTTAATGACTATTGCGAATAGCTGTTTGGATAAATACGGCAATGTGATTACACAGGCAAGGGTATTGGTAAATAATGTAAGCAACAGGATTGTGGAGTTTGAAGAAAATTGTAATCCGGAGTATAATCAACGGAAAGCAGCCACTACTAAAACAGTTAACAATAATACGACTGTAAATGTTCGTTTATTTCCTAATCCTAATAAAGGAGTCATGACACTGGAATATGATTTAGGTGCAGAACCGAAAGGAGAAATGCGTATCTTTGATATAAACGGTAAATTGGTCAATGTTTATAGTTTACAAAGTTCTATTGGTAAATTAGAAATTAATCAACAACATCTAACCAACGGCGTTTATTATTACAGTATTATATTGAATGGAAATGTTTCTAAAACTGATAAAATTATTGTCATCAAATAATAAAGCTTTAAAAGCAGTAGAGCTATTAGCCCTACTGCTTTTATTAAAAAACAATATTGCTCAAAATTTAATTGTTAATGGAAGTTTTGAAAATTATACGGAGGATGCAGGGACTTCTCATTGTGTAACTAATTTTTCATCCATGTTTAATTGGCAACAGATATTTTCTCCTGATGTTTTTGTAAAACCATGTACATTTTCAAATCATTATGGAGTTCCAAGTAATACATTTGGAAATTCAAACCCAAAAAATGGAATTGCTTATGTTGGATTAGGGCTCATAAATTTACCAAATGAAACAAAAGAATATATCTATCAACACTTAATCAATCCTCTTATTGGAGGTAAAACTTATTTTACAAGTTTTTTCATTTCAAAAGCTGATAAAGCTTCTTATTCCATAAAAAATGTGGGTGCTTATTTTTCGATTAATCAGCCAACTGTAGTTTCCAATCCATATATTCAAGCAATACCACAAGTTGAAAATCAAAATGGTTTTTTAACCGACACAGTTAATTGGGTCAAAATTGAAGGTTACTTTACCGCACAAGGAGGGGAACAATATATTACCATTGGTAATTTTAATAGCAATGCAAATACTGACACATTAAATTCTGGCACAACAAATCCTATTCCTTTTGATACTGGAACTGCTTACTATTATTTAGACAGCGTAAGTCTATATGACAGCTTAGACTATGTAACTAATATTAAATCGTATGAAAATAAATTGAAATGGAACCTATATCCAAATCCAAACAAAGGAGTAATGACACTGGAATATGATTTGGGTGATGTAAGCGAAGCCACTATGAATTTGTACGATGTTACTGGTAAATTAATGAATACTTATAAGCTTCCATCTAACAAGGGAATGTTGCAAATGAATGAGCAAATATTACAGAACGGTATTTATTTTTATCATATCTTAGTAGAAGGAAAATCTATTAAAACTGATAAAATTGTTGTTATTAAATAAATATTTTAACTCATACAAACTGCTTATAGTAGTTTGTATGGTTTTATTTAAAAGTAACATAGCTCAGAATTTAATCCGAAATGGCAGTTTTGAAAGTTATACCGAGGATGCGGGGACTTCTCATTGCGTGACGAATTTTTCGTTAATGTTTAATTGGGAACAAATACAATCCCCCGATGTATTTGTTTCTTCCTGCACGTTCAGCAATCATTTTGGAGTTCCAAATAACAACTTGGGAGTTTCTTATCCTAAACATGGTAACGCGTATGTAGGAATAGGAGTACTCAATCTTCCTTATGAAACCAAAGAATATATTTTTCAACATTTAAGCTCCCCCTTAATTTCAGGTAAATCTTATTATACTAGTTTTTATATATCTAAAGCGGATAGATCTAAATATGCCATAAAAAACATAGGCCTATATCTATCAGTAGCACAACCTACAGCAGTAGCGAATGCTTATGTTTCCGCAATCCCTCAGGTAGAAAGTCAATCAGGCTATTTAACAGATACTGTTGGATGGACAAAAATAGAAGGTTATTTTACTGCACAGGGGGGAGAGGAATATATAACTATTGGCAATTTTAATTCAAATGCTGATACAGATACCTTAAACTCTGGGACAACCAATCCAATCCCATTTGATTCAGGAATGTCATACTACTACATAGACAGTGTAAGTTTATATGATAGTTTAGATTATGTAACTAATATTAAGTCGCATGAAAATAAATTGAAATGCAGTCTATATCCTAATCCTAACAAAGGAGTCATGACACTGGAATATGATTTAGGAAACACGAATGAAGCAACCATGAATTTATATGATGTAACTGGTAAATTAATGAGTACTTATAAGCTTCAATCTAACAAGGGAATGTTGCAAATGAATGAGCAAACATTAGAGAATGGCATTTATTTTTATCATATCTTAGTAGAAGGAAAATCTATTAAAACTGATAAAATTGTTATTATTAAATAAATATTTAAAACCATACCAACTACTTGTATTAGTTGGTATGGTTTTATTTAAAAGTAATATAGCTCAGAATTTAATCCGAAATGGCAGTTTTGAAAGTTATACCGAGGATGCGGGGACTTCTCATTGCGTGACGAATTTTTCATCCATGTTTAATTGGCAACAAATTCAATCACCTGATGTATATGTTTCATCTTGTACGTTCAGCAATCATTTTGGAGTCCCCTCAAATCGTAATGGAATTGCTTATCCAATAAATGGTAATTCTTATGTAGGAATAGTTTGTTTTTATAAAACACTCGAAGTAAAAGAATATATATACCAGCATTTAAGTACCCCTTTAATTTCAGGTAAATCTTATTATACTAGTTTTTATATCTCACGAGCAGACAGAATAGAATATGCAATAAAAAAAGTAGGAGTATATTTTTCTGTTAGTCAACCGTCTGTGGCTTCCAGTAATACATGGATAGCAGCTAATCCACAAGTAGAAAACCAGTCAGGATATTTAACCGATACAATTAGTTGGACGAAAATAGATGGATATTTTACAGCGCAGGGCGGAGAGGAGTATATAACGATTGGTAATTTTAATTCAAATATAAATAGTGATACGACATATGTTGGCACTACTAATCCAATCCCCTTTGATGACGGGAGCGCGTATTATTACATTGATAGCGTAAGTTTATATGATAGCTTAGATTATGTAACGAATATTAAGTCGCATGAAAATAAATTGAAATGCAATATATATCCAAATCCTAACAAAGGAGTAATGACACTGGAATATGATTTAGGAAACATGAATGAAGCAACCATGAACCTATATGATGTAACGGGAAAATTATTGACTGTTTATAAACTCCCATCAGCTAAGGGAGCTTTGCAAATGAATGAGCAGACATTGCAGAACGGCATCTATTTTTATCATATCTTAGTAGAAGGAAAGTCTATTAAAACTGATAAAATTGTTATCATTAAATGACCTATTTATTTAAATGTTGATAATCTGTCTCCAGGATTCTTAGAGAATGATGTTTGTTAATTGTAATGCGTTTGATGGAAAGCTGGTGAATAAGGAATCCCATAGTAATCAGGCCTGCGCTGGCTATCACCGCGGTTTGTTTTATATAAGGTGTATCGTTATTGATCAGATTATTGAACGTATCGAGGCTCACAAATAAAACACCTCCTGTGTAAAAGAAACGGCTGAATAACCGGTACAGGTGATTGGCATCCCTTAATTTGATACGCTTGATGTCACCAAGGGCAATACTCGAATCGTTACTAAAAATAATCAGGCTATCTTTCATATTCACCATTTTGTTGATCCTGTATCTGTGTTCACCTTTGAGTTTATATTCCAGGTACGAGTCATTAAATAATTGTACGGATTTAAAATGATTGAAATGAGTGATATCTATTTCCAATATCTTTTGCGAAAAACCGGAGCTTAACAGGGTGCAAAAGAATATCAGTAGCAGGTATTTCATGATACAATTTCCAACAGAGTTCTGAAGGCGGCATATTTTCCTTCATAGCGGCTGCTATGTTCGGCTTGTAGCCGTGGGGCATGATGTTTCTGATAAGCCTCTATATCTTCCATTTTTTCAAAGGAATACTGCACCGAAAATGTTTCGCCTTCATCATTTACATTTAATACTTTGCAGATCTTATTACCTGTGAAATGACCCGTTTTTAGTACGTCGGGTATATGAACGGTTTTCATCCAGTGGAGCCAGTCTTCGGCTAATGATCTGTCGATACTGACAGTGACGTTGTAGATATACATATGATTAAAATTTTGCCCTTACTTTTCTGTATTTTTTATCTATTTCTAAATTTCTGTTCCGTGGATATTTGATAGTATAGGAAATGATAACCTTTTGTGTTTCTCCGCTTGGGATTAAAAATTTCCAGTTCACTTTCCCATCATCTTTATTAATTGTTCCTTTGGAGACTTCCTGAACTTCCACAGTAATTTCGCTATTTTGCGAAATAGGGATCTGGTCTTCCAGATCTATCTGTATGGCGCTTTTTCTGTTGTTTTTAACAACCATTTCGTAGGTATAACTTACTTTTCGGTTATTGCCAATTAATCGTTCTGTATTAAAATCTTTAAGCTTTGTTCTGGTAACAATTACTTTACTATCTCTCCCAAAAGATAAGTCAAGTGTATCATTTACGCTTTTGGGATTTACATAAGATTGCCCGACATACGTGCCTCCAAAATATACATTAGCAGGGCCTTCTATCAGGTCAAGATCTTCCCATCCGGTTATCCTTGCCAGTAAGAAAGCATCTTTTTCAACTTTAGGAATGGAGTAATGTTTATAGGTAGCATCTAAACTGTAAGTAGTTACTTCAACAATATATGGTTTGGCATCTGATGGAATAGAATATGGTTTTTTAATTTCAAATTCTGCACTCAACTCCGATACCTGCACTTCTTCATATACAATTTTTTTGCCGGTTTGGGTTTTTTCTTTTTGTTTAAAACTGTTGTAAGATTTCAGATCCCTTTCATTTAAAGATTGATAAGCGGCCTGATTTTCAAGATTCTCTGTTCTGATTTGTGACTGTTGATAATAGGCTTGATTTTGTGCCACGTTATTGGACCCATCACCATCTAAAAAACGGGCGTTTTGATAAGAAGTGATTCCTGAATTAAAATTTAAATACCAAGGGTCAATGTTTGGTTTTGATGCACTTCTTGTTGGATCAGAGGTAGAGAGTTTCAATTTCACGTCCGACCAGTTTACACCTGTGTTATTAAATACTCTGGCTCTGTATACCAGTGTAATAGGTTTACCAATGTCTTCGGCTTTTAATTCGTAATATGGCGCCCAGCCGGCATCTGAAACAACATATTTTAAATCAATTGTGGTAGAGATTCTGGTATCAGTTTGTAATAAAATAATAATTTCACCGCTTGGTTTTTTTTCGTCGGCATTCAGCTCCTCTAATTCGTTTTGCAAACGAACGGTAATCGCATCATCACTATTCAGTTTGGTATTCAGTTTTAGTATTTCAGCATTTATTTCTTTAATACGGGCTCTGTAAAAATCAGCGGCTAGTTTTAATTCTGCTACCGCAACGCCTTTGTCGTTTCCGCCAATGCTCATATTTTTGGAGAGTAGTTCTTTCTCTTTTTCATAGGCTTCACGATCATTAATCATCTGCTGATTTTTATATTCGTGATCCTTCAGAGAATCTCTTAATTGTTTTATTTTTAGGGTTTCTGTTGTGGAGTTTAAGAAATTTAGTTTTTCAGTTACGCTTAATACGCTGATGTTTTCTCCGGCGTTTACCTGTATGCTTTTTGGAATGAGCTTGGAAGACAGGTTTGTAAAAACCACTGATGTCATGCCAGGATTTAGCGTAATTTGTTTTTGCTGATTAATTTCAGCACCATCTAAATAGAGTGTTACTGCTTTTGCAGGAGTTTCAACTCTTTGTTCAGGATTTTGAATTTGCGCAAATCCAAACACCGGAAGCCATAAAATGTAAAACAGATGTTTCATGTTGTTTAGTTTAAAATATTAGTTAACTATATCTCCTCTTAAATCACGATAACGTTTACGGGCTTCAACCACATAAATACTTCCCGGATATTTTACCAGCATATCCTGATACAATTGTTTGGCTTTTTCTTTGTCGTTCAAATACCGCTCGTATAATTCCGCTTCTTTAAATAAGGCATCATCGCCATATAATTCGGTAGGGTAAAATTCTAAAATGTTTTCATACATCTTTGCTGCTTCTGCATAACGGTTCGTTAACTTGTATATTTCTGCTTTTTTATAATAGATGTCGTCGCCTAAGGTGTGTTCGCTAAACAACGAATTAATGCTGTCCAAACGAGCCAGTGCTTTATCGTATTGATGTTGCAGTATCAATAATTCCGCAGAGGCAAACATGCTTAAAGGAACGGCGTTTGTGTCGATCCCGATAGCGTCTGTAATCACAAGGGATAAGTCTAAAGCATCGTTGGCAATGGTTTTAGTGGTAGCGCCTTTTAACACATCGCACTGGGATTTGGCCCATTTAAAATCGGACGCATAGTAACTGAGTTTGGCATTTCTGAATTTGGCTGCCTGACCAACGGTTTCATATTTGAAATCCTTTTCTACCTGTGAGTAAAGCAGGGAAGCATCCCAGATATTACCCACTAATAAATTCATATCCCCCAGATCCAGTTTGATCTCCGCCAGGATATTTTTATCAAAGGTGTATTGGCTGATCACATCTTCCAGCGACTGAATGGCTTCCTGTGGTTTATTTAAATAATAAGCTTTTAAAAGTGCCGATTTTTTAATGAGCGGCAGGGTTAAGTTACTAATGCCATAAGCCTTAATGGTAGCTTCCATATTGGCATTCAGAAGTACAACGTCTGCGGTGGCCGGAGATGGTTGATTGGTAATTTGCAAATAGTTGGCATTTAGTTTTTCGATGTTGGCCACGTCATAATAAGGATTATCTTTTCCTTTGCTGATGACGTACTGGTAACATTTTTCGGCTACAACATAATTTTCGTTACTCACACATAGCTTTGCCAGATCCATTAACCGGGTGCCGTCTGATTTTTGTCGTTTATCAAGAGCTCTGGATTGGACAAAGGATCCCTCAAAGTCTTTTTGCTGGTTGAGCAGAAAAATTAAGAACTCCGAAAAAACAGATTTATCCGGTTTTTGCTGGATACGTTTTTGAAGTTCCTGTTTTAAAATAGGGTTATTGAAACCACCGTTTTTATCATCATATCCTAACGACTGTTGAAGATTGGCCTGAGCGGTGTACAACTCGCTTTCCCTAAACTCAATAGCATCCAGGTATTCATTTACCATGGCTTTTAAGTCGCCTTTCTTTTTATAGAGGTCGGCTATTTCATAGTAATACGGATAGCTGTTAGGTGTTTGTTTCCTTCCTTTTTTATATACCTCAATAGCATAATCATACAGCTCCATTTCTTCAAAAGCATGAGCAAGGGTAAAGATGTTGCTTTGTTCAGGGATCAGTTCTTTGATGGCTTTAGTGTACTGCTCTTTTTCCTTATCAGGATTATTCATGAGTTTATATACAAGGCCTAACTTCACATATAAATACGAATTACTTTCGCTGCGCTTGATCTGTTTTTTGGTGATCTTTTCAGCGGCTTTATAATCCTTGGTTTCAACTAAACATTTGAAGTAATAGGTATAGTAAGCGTCCGGAAGTTTATCATATAATTTCTCAAAATATACTACTGCTTTATCATATTGTTTTTGCTCATAATATTGCATCGCCAGTTTATCGTCAGTAATCTTTTGAGCGTGAACAACCGTCAACGACAACAAACATAAGATGCATATAACAAAGCGGTTCAAATTAATGAGTTTCTGATAAGTGTTTGACTTCGGGTTTTAATAGTTCAGGCAAAGTACCTGAATTTAGCTGTTTCACCAGTTCTTCACATGCAGGCAGCGATTGGTTGAAAACGTCTAAATGTTTTCGGATAAGCTCGGTGTTTAGTTTCAATTCTTCAATGATGGTTTCGGCTTGTTTCTTTTCTGTATTAATAAATTCTACAGCTTCTTCTTCGTTAATGCTGCCGTTCTTTAGGTCGTGTGCCAGGTTTTGCAACTGGGTAATGGATAATTGGGATTTGGCTAACCATTCTGATCGAAACGCCAGGTAGTCATGCAATCCTTTTTCAACTGATTGAAAGTTTTGTAAATTTTCGGCCAGTGTTTTCGAAACCGTATCTTTTAAATGTGTGGTAATAAATTGAGAGTAGGTATATTGTCTGGCATAAGCCAATACGCAGGAGGCACTGTCTACCGTTTTAAAATTATCCACCGATTGTTGCACAACTATTTTTAAGCTGTCTAATTCTTTTATATATTTATCATAAGCATGAGTATTTTTACATGAGAGAAAACTCAGGCAGGCAGCAGTAATTATAATGGGCAATAAAAACTTCATCAATAACCAAATTTAAGTGTTATTGGTCAATTTTAATAATCGTGACCTATAATAAATCTTAAATTAACGCGGCAATATTTTTTTAATGGTAAATGCCGCAATAAACAAGCTGATAGCCACCAAAATGGCACTCATCATAAATGGAGCTCCCGGAAAATACAAGGCAGCATTATTTTGTGTAAATGAATAAAATAACTCTGTCATTAATACAGGTCCAATGATAGAGGTTATGCTTATTAAACTGGTAATGGCACCTTGCATTTCTCCCTGTTCATTATCCGGTACTCTGTTAGAAATAACTCCTTGAATAGCGGGCATTGCTATTCCGCCTAATGCAAACGGAATCATAAAGGCAAACATCATCCAGCCCTGGGTTGCAAAAGCAAATAAAATGTATCCCAAAAGCGAAAATGCAAACCCTAAATAAACTGATTTTTCCTGACCTAATTTTGGAACAATAACCCGTATCAACCCTCCTTGTACAATGGCAATAGATAACCCGACAAAGGCTAAAGATGCTCCAACCATACGTGTTGACCAGTCGAACTTTAATATGGTGTAATATGTCCAGGTTGATTGAGGCGACTGACCTGCAATGTTTAATAAAAATATAACAACAATCAACCATATAATTTCTTTATGTCTTTTTAGATTGATAAAAGTTCCTATTGGATTGGCGCGTTTCCAATCAAATGCTCTCCGGTGTTCCTGAGATAAAGATTCCGGTAAAACGAAAAAACCATACAGCGCATTTAAAAGCGATAAGCCGGCGGCTACCAAAAATGGTACTCTTGATCCAAAATCGGCAAATAACCCACCAATTAAGGGCCCTAAAATAAAGCCCAAACCAAAGGCGGCACCAACCATACCGAAATTCTGAGCGCGTTTTTCAGGTTCGCTGATATCTGCTATATAAGCCGAAGCAGTTGTAAAACTAGCACCCGAAATGCCCGCAATCATACGTCCTACAAACAACCATATAATGGTAGGAGCTAAAGCCAAAAACACATAGTCAACTCCTAAGCCCAGCAACGAAAGCAGTAAAATGGGCCTTCTGCCATATCGGTCGCTTAGCCCGCCCAATACGCTCGAAAATAAAAATTGCATGATACCGTAAGCAAATGCCAGCCATCCGCCATATTTGGAAGCCAGACTGATATCTCCTCCTATTAGTTCCTGTATCAGCTTTGGTGTTACCGGAATGATAATACCAATGCCCGTGCAATCAATCAGCAAGGTGATAAAGATGAACAGTAAAGCGTTTTTTTGATTTTTCATGATTTCAAAAATAGCATTTATCTGCATATCATCATTCTTAAATTAATGGAACACGAATGACGAAGAGTGTTAGAATGAAAGGTGATTTTTGAGTTGAACATCTCAAACATTTAACGTTACCTGTGTTCTTTTTAATCCCCTCCATCCTATTACAAAACCGCTAAAACAAAAAGCAGCCAAGACATGAGATTATGAATTATATTTACAGTATGGTATTAACCCTCTTAAAAGAAAGCATTGTGTTTGCGTGGGGAGCGCTGGTGGCTAATAAATTAAGGACTTTCCTTAGTTTGTTGGGGATTACCATTGGTATTTTTGCCATCATTACAGTGTTTACCATTGTTGATAGTTTAGAAAGAAACATCAGAGGCAGTGTTCAAAGCCTTGGGGATAATGTGGTGTTTGTTATGAAATGGCCATGGACCTTTGGACCTGATTATCCATGGTGGAAATACATGAATCGTCCGGTTCCTGAATACAGCGAATTGGCAGAGGTAGAGCGTAAGGCAAAAGGAATTGAAGCGGTGGGTTTCAGGATCGGATCCCGTAAAATTTTAAAACATAATAATAATACCATCGAAAATGCCCTGGTATCGGGTTGGTCGTATGGCTACGGACAGGTGAAATCATTTGAGATCACCGATGGCCGTTATTTCAGGGAAGATGAGGCAGAAGGCGGATATAATGTGGTATTACTGGGAAGTACTTTAGCAGAAGGATTGTTCCCTAATAATGAATACCCTATTGGAAAAACCATTAAAGTAGCCGGCAGAAACTGTAAGGTGATCGGACTGTTTAAAAAAGAAGGGGAAAGTATGTTGGGTAACAGTATGGATAATCAGGCCATTGTACCTTATAATTTTGCGCGTTTATTCATGGATGTGAAATCAGAAAATAATGAGCCCTTTATTGCTGCAAAAGCCAAACCAGGTGTAACCAACGAACAGTTAAAAGATGAACTCACCGGGATCATGCGCAGTGTAAGAGGATTGAAACCCATGGCTGATGATGATTTTGCATTGAACGAAACCAATTTATTGAGTCAGAATTTTGATAGTTTATTTGATATTGTAGGAATAGCCGGCGCGATCATCGGTGGCTTTTCTATTTTGGTAGGCGGGTTTGGTATTGCCAATATTATGTTTGTATCCGTTCGTGAGCGCACCAATTTAATTGGAATTCAAAAATCATTGGGAGCAAAAAATTATTTTATTCTGGCGCAGTTCTTATTTGAAGCCGTGTTTTTATCTTTAATCGGAGGGATCATAGGACTCTTACTCATTTATGGGCTCACTTTTGCCGCTGATGGTGTTATAGATATGGAAATTACCTTAACGCGTTCCAACATTATTTTAGGATTAACGATCTCGGTATTAATTGGAATCATCAGCGGATTTATTCCTGCCTATGGTGCCTCGCAATTAGATCCGGTAGAAGCAATCAGAACAAATTAGTATGGCATTGATACAGCGCCCAAGATCCATCAGTATAGTTACCGTGATAGCCATTGTATTGGTATTGCTGGCGTTTCCTATGCTCTTCATGCCTTCTATTAAACGCATGGGCGATTTTATTCCGATGATATTGGGTATCATCATCACCTTACAATTTGTGTCTTTAATTGGTGTATGGCACATGAAACAATGGGGCGTTCAGCTATTCATCATCATGTTTTGCGTCAGAGTGATCACCTTTATGTTTTTAGACATGTACACCTTTCGCTTTTACTTTAATATCTTCTATTCCCTTCTTTTTATCATTTTCTTTTTGATCCATTACCGCAAGATGGATACGAATCTTTAGGTTGTTCGTTTATTTAATCCTGCATTACTGATGTTTTGTTCGACCCCGAAGGGGTCGTATGTCAATAAAACTATTATTTGACTGTTAATGTACGACCCCTTCGGGGTCGAATAATGCATCGATTAATAGTTATAGGGAAAAGTAGTCTAATGTAACAGAAAAGGAAATAAATATTTTTTTAAAGAAAACGCTTCCCAACTAAATAATTGGTTACGTAATCATGCACGCCATCTTCCAGGCTGGTAAATGGTTTGGTGTAGCCCTGCTGAATCAGTTTATTCATATTAGCTTCGGTAAAGTACTGGTACTTATCTCTGATATCAATTGGCGTATCAATAAATTCGATATTCGGTTCTTTACCAAGCGCTTTAAATGTAGCCTTAGCTAAATCCAGAAACGTACGGGCTTTACCACTTCCTAAGTTGTAGATGCCGTTTTTTAATGGCTCCGAAAAAGCAAAATACAATACATCCACCAGATCCTTCACATACACAAAGTCTCTTAATTGACCGCCATCCGTATAGTTTGGATTATGCGAACGAAATAATTTCACCTGACCTTTTTCATTGATCTGGTTAAAGGAATGAAAGATCACAGAAGCCATTCTCCCTTTATGATATTCGTTTGGCCCGTATACATTAAAAAATTTGAACCCGGCCCATTTTGGTGGGGACGTTTTTTGTGTAATGGCCCATTTATCAAAATCATTTTTACTGTCTCCGTATGGATTCAAAGGCTTTAAAAGGTTGATCTTTGTTTCATCATCGTCATAGCCAAACTCGCCTAAACCATAGGTAGCAGCCGAAGAAGCATATACCATCGGAATAAAATGTTTGGCGCATGTTGTCCAGATAGATTTAGTGTAGTTCAAATTCAACTCATTAAATAATTCCACATTAAATTCCGTAGTATCTGTTCGGGCACCAATATGAAATACAAAACTAACTTCAGGCGCATGTTCCTCAAACCAGCCCAAAAATTGTGAGCGTTCTGTTTTGTGAACAAAACTCTTCGTGTGAAAATTATCAATTTTTTGAAGCTGAGTGAAATCATCTACCAGCATAATGTTTTCATGCCCTTCGGCGTTTAATTTACTAATTAAACAACTTCCTATAAACCCGGCGGCACCTGTAATGACAATCATGGTATTATTTAATGACAATTAATTTTTTAGTAATGGTCGTATTCTTAAAGGAGATTTGAACACTATAATTTCCCGGGCGTAATTCATGTAAATTCAATGTATGAATAACATGTCCCGCACTTGCATTTTTTGTTTCGATGTATACTAACTCTCCTAATGTATTATATACGTTTACTGTTACGTATTCATCATTTTTTAATGTATAAGTTAAATGACAAACATCCGACGCGGGATTAGGAAATACATTCAGTTGGATCGTATTGGCATTTAATTCCCTGATGCCAACCACAGCTTCAGGATTGCCATTTAATTTTACTTCTGCTACATTTAAAATACTGCGACTCTTTGTGTCAGCATTATATTCGCTTAATACACCAATTAAATAAATATTATCGGCATTGTATCTGAACTCTCCTGATAAAGGAGCAGGTAATACATAAGAATAATTCTTAGAATAGGTTTGGCCGTTGGTTGATCCGTTAGTAGGAATAATACCCGAAGCACCATAAGCACCGTCTAACATTTTATTGACAACATACTGATGTTTGTACTGAACCGGACTTAACAAATTAGTAGACGCATCTAAGCTGTTTCCTGCCTGATAATACGGGGAGGGATTTGTGTTGAATAAATAACTATGCTGGTTCCATTGGTTATCTATAAGGCTATCGGCCATGGGACCATAGATGTTGTTTTCTTTAATATATAAATTTAAACGATAATCACCTTTCACATCTCCTACAAACGTAGAAGAAACAGTCGCGTCAATCTCCTGAGTTGTGTTGTTGTAGTTTACATTTGTAACTGTAACGGTTGCCGGTACCTGCATGGCAGCACGTTGGGTGATATATGTATTCCAGCTCCAGCGATCCAGCGATACTTTTTTAGTATCTGAAAAATAATACTGATCGATTGCGGCGCTTGGAAACGTTGCGGCATAGTCTGCTGTCAAAACATCCCCTTCGGGGCTAGACATTTGGTCATTGTTATGAATGGCTGCGGCAATCACATTTGTATTTGTTGTTACAATAGAATTTAAAATGGTATACCCGTCAGGACACCAGCCATAGGAAGCACCTGTAAATTCTTCCACTAAAACTTTTTTGCCAGGAATAGAAGCAGAGATTGTAATGGCTCCTGTTATCGTATCATTGTTGCTTACCTGATCATTCTGTCCGTTGATGGTACTTGTCCATATTTTAATGGTATTGTAAGCGGGTGTAAACGATGTATAAGGAATAGCGAAACTAAGACTTGTGCTTTCCTGATAATTCAGGGATGGAGATAATATTTTAATTTCGGTAACAGTTGGATCATTACCTACTTTGTAATTGATAGTAAGGTTGGTAATAGGAGCAAAGCCATTATTTTTAAATACAGCCGTTATAGTATTAGGAGAGCCCACCGAAGAGTATTTGTATACGCTATGTGATTCAGTGGAAGCATCAAAACCGTTAGTTACATTTTGCACTTTAATATTATCCACCCATAACTGGTATTTATCATAAGAAGTATTCTTAAATGCAATACGGATATTTTGTCCGGCATATGCCGCTAACGAAACCCCATGATTTTTCCAGGTATTACTTTCGGCGGTCGTATTAAATACAATTGTACTAAAATCTCCAATAACAGGTGTGGTAGATGTATTGGTTGTGATATACACTTCATAACCATCTGTATTATTGATATCCGGTGCCATGGCATCCCAGGTTAATACCGAGTTTGCCGTAATACCAATAATTGTAGGGGTTATCAGCCATGCGTTAGCAGTACCAATAGGATTTAGCCATGAAGTGGATACCGCAAAGGTATCAATCCCACCCGGGGCAACATAGGCTAACCATGCTTTTTTTTCTTGTCCTGAGGCCTTAAAGGGATAATTGCCGTTGGAGATTTGCGCACTGATAGTATCCCCTTTTATGGCAGACATGCCATTGGCCACATCATTATATAAATAGGTTTGTGTAGAACTGTTAGCCGTATAAGTGCCTGTGTTTAAGGTCAATGTATTGAATCGTTCATTATATAACACCTGAGAAACCAAGGCGTTAATGGTACATGACATGATCAGGACGTAAAGTAATTTTTTTAGCATAGCTTGAAATAATAGAAGGTTGGTATTTGGTACCAACCTACCACAAAAATAGGGTTTTTAATTAAAACACGTGTTTAAGCATCGGTATTTTGGGTCTTATAATGCCATTTTTAGTTAAAAATCCCAAAGAATAGATACCTGTCAGGCACAATTATCCAAAAAACTACTTTTTGTAAAAATTCATCTCATCTAAATACTGCCAGACAGCAGGAGGTACAAAGTAGGATACATTTTTCTTATCCTTGATGGCTTGCCGGATCATGGTCGAAGATATGTCTATGACTGGAGCTTCTGTCATAATCACGCTTTTGTGATGCTTTAAATCGCCGGCATTGCTATGAGGACGGGGATACACGTATAATAAATGCTGTTTCAGGATTTCCTCATAATTTTTCCAACGGGTAAAAGACTCTAAGTTATCTTCCCCTATAATTAAAGAAAAGTGGTGCTGAGGATATTTTTCTTTTAAATGGGCCAATGTGTTTATAGTGTACGATGGTTGGGGCAGTCCAAACTCTATATTGCTGCTTTTTAACAGGGTGCTGTCATCGATGGCTAAATTAACCATGTGGAGGCGTTGGTTTTGATTTAACAGAGAGGACTTTTCTTTCAATGGATTGTGAGGCGATACCACAAACCATACTTGTTCAATATCCGTAAATGAGGCCATATAGTTTGCTAAAACCATGTGCCCTACATGAACAGGATTAAATGAACCAAAAAATAAGCCGATGTGCATACAGTAAAGTTAAACATCATTTTTGTATTTTTGATACAGTAAATACAATCATTCTGTTTTTTTAGCTCTAAACTATTTGATTCGACAGCTGTTTTTAAACTGACACCATGAGGTTTTGTTTTTGCGTTATACTGATTGTTTTTTCCAAACTTGTTCTTGGGCAAAAGCCAATTGTTGTTTCAGATTCTTTTCATTGGGCGGAGTTATCTACTCAGTTGGTTGTGGCAGAGGATAAATCAAAATCCCTGTCTCTTGAAAAAGCGCTGGCACTTACGTATACACCGGTAGAACAAAAAGTCCCCAATTTTGGGTTCAGTAATTCTTCCTATTGGTTTAAAGGAACAGTGATCAATAACTCTTCCCAATGGCAATCTCCGGTTATAGAAGTAGCTAACCCTAATCTCGATGCCGTTAATTTATATGTGTTTAGTAAAAAAACAGGGCGACATAAAAAAAACATGGGCGACCTCGTGCCCTTTGCCGCCAGAGGAAATAAGAACAAGTACTACCATTTTAATTTGCAGTTATTACCGCACGACACCTTGCAATTTGTATTAAACGTTCAGAATTCCGGCGAACAATTTCACGTACCTATGCAGATTGGTACAGCCGCTTATTTTCAGGAATCGGAAAGCAATGAGCAATTAATATTTGGTGTTTACTTCGGCTTTATTTTATTTGTGCTATTGCTCAATGTCTTTTTTTATTATGTATTAAAAGATAAAGCAGCCCTTTTGTATATTGGCTATCTGGCCGCTTTGTTGTTTTTGCAGTTATCCCTCACCGGTTTCGGTTTCAAGTATTTCTGGCCAAACTCAGTATTTCTGGCCAACCATGCTAATCCTATTTTCGCCTCCATTTCCGGATTCTTCCTATTGGTATTTGCACAAAACTTCTTAAATATCAAAGGGTATTTGCCCAAGTTAAATAAATGGGTAAATGCCGTGAAGTATTATTTACTTCTGGTTATTATTACATCCTGGATTGATATCAATGAAGTGTATCTGTTTTCAGTATTATCCATTAATGGCTTGGTAGTGATTTGCATTTTTGTATTTATTCCTACCGCGATTTATATTTTAAAACAGAATTTTAAACCGGCCCGTTTTTTCATTACAGCCTTTATTGTACTCATTATTTCCGTACTCTTATTCGTATTAAAAAATGCCGGTGTGCTTCCAAGCAATGCTATTACCAATTATGGGCTGCAAATAGGAAGCGCGCTGGAAGTATTGCTGTTAACACTGGCGGTTATAGATAAATTCAATGAATTCAGAATAGATTCCATAAACAGATTGCAGGAAGTAAATGAATTGAAAACCAGAGCCAATGTGGAGTTGGAAATAAAAGTAGAAGAACGTACTAAGCAGGTGAATGAACAAAATGCATTGCTGGAAGGGCAAAATAATGAAATAAAAAGTAGCATACGTTATGCCAAGCGTATACAGGATTCTCTGTTACCGGCCGAAGAAATATTGAACGAACTCTTTGATGAAAATTATTTTACCTACTACAAACCAAAGGATATTGTGAGCGGTGATTTTTATTGGGCGGCGCCGGTTACTACCAGCGGCGATAATCCACACCGCTTGTCGCTGGCCGCTGTTGTGGATTGTACAGGGCATGGAGTTCCGGGAGCGTTCTTAAGCATTGTAGCCAGTAATTTTTTAAAACAATCGCTTACCGAAAAATCAGTCAATAACACTGCCGAAGCATTGGATTTCCTCAATGAAAAAGTTATTGCCACATTAAATCAAACCTCCAAAACAGAAACGATTGTGAGAGATGGAATGGATGTTTCTTTAATAGCGATCGATTATTCTGCAAACAAATTATATTATTCAGGCGCCAATAACTCCGTTTATATTTATCGGAAAACAGATGATAAGCCTGAATTAACTGTACTGGAGCCTACCAAACAGGCCATAGGCTCTGTAGCCGATCATGTTAAAAGCTACGAATTAAAAACGGTAAACATACAGGCAGGCGATACGATCTATTTGTTCTCCGATGGTTATGCCGATCAGTTTGGTGGAGAGAAGGACAAGAAATTGAATTACAAACGATTTAAAGAGATTCTCGCAAATGCATCCGAAATGCCTATGAATCTTCAGAAAAACTATTTAGACACTTGTTTCGAAGCATGGAGGGGAACCACAGAACAAACCGATGATGTTTGTGTAATGGGGATTAAAATTTAAATGCTTCTTCCAAAAAATATGTAAATTAGCCTGTGCTTTTTAAACATATCATAGGACAACAACCGGTAAAGGAAAAACTGTTACACATGTTGCAGGATGGTCGTGTGCCACATGCTTTGATGTTTACAGGGCCTGAAGGAAGTGGGAATTTACCGGCTGCCTTTGCATTTGTGCAGTATCTGTTTTGTCAGAATAAGCAGCCACAGGATTCCTGCGGGGTTTGTTCTTCCTGCTTAAAGGTGAGTAAATTGATTCACCCCGATTTGCATTTGGTATTTCCTATTCCCGTGAGTAAAGCGGTGAGAACCAGTAATGACTTGCTTCCTGAATTCAGAGAAATATTCATTGAAACGCCTTACACAACCGTTCACGATTGGTTCAATAGTTTGGATGCAGAGAATAAGCAACCTATTATACCCACGGATGAAGCCAATGATATTTTAAAAAAATTGTCGTATACCAGTTACGAAGGTGGCTATAAGATTATGGTCATCTGGCAGCCCGAAAAAATGAATGCTTCTTCTGCCAACAAACTTTTGAAGATACTGGAAGAACCACCTGAACAGACCTTATTTTTGTTAGTGTGCAACCACCCTGAACAATTGCTGGCTACTATTATTTCACGTGTACAGCAATTACCGTTTTATAAAATAGACACGGAGGATATTGCCAAAGGGTTGGTAGAGGAATTCAGTTGTCAGCCACAGGCCGCCAAACAGGCTGCTTTGTTAAGCGATGGCAGTTACAGAGAAGCGCAATTATTATTACAACACCTCGATGGGGGAGTTGCTTACCTTCAGAATTTCAGAGCCTTCATGCTGATTGCTTTAAAGTTCGATGCCTTTAAGGCAGTTGCCTGGATAGATGAAAATGCACGTATAGGACGTGAAAAACAAAAACAATTCCTGCAATACGGTTTAGAAATCTTCAGGGATTGTTTAATGTTTAATTTTGGAAGTGTTGACCTTGTAAGACATTCGGGCGATGAAAAAGAATTCATTACCAAGTTTGCCCGCTTTGTTCATCAACGTAATTACGAACGTTTACTCGAAGAATTTAATTCGGCATTTTACCATGTGGAGCGTAATGCCAATCCCAAAATTTTATTCATGGATCTGATCATGAAAACAAATGAGTTGATTAATCTTCCTGCTAAGTAGAACGATAGAGACATAAAAAAAAGTGCTTCATCATCATGAAGCACTTTTTTTATTTTTTATAAACGGAAACTATTTAAAACTCGCTGCAGTTAACTCGCGGTTCATGCGCGCAATGTTTTCTAAAGAAATTCCTTTAGGGCATTCTGCTTCGCAGGCACCTGTATTGGTACAGTTACCAAATCCTTCTTCATCCATAGCTGCTACCATTTTCAATACACGCTCTTTGCGCTCAACTTGTCCCTGAGGTAATAATGCTAACTGAGATACTTTAGCAGAAACAAATAACATGGCAGAACCGTTTTTACAAGCGGCTACACAAGCACCACAACCAATACAGGCTGCTGCTGCAAATGCTTCATCTGCATCTGTTTTTGGAATTAAAATATTATTAGCATCTTTAGCGTTACCGGTGTTTACAGAGATGTAACCACCACTGGCAATGATTCTGTCAAAAGCACCACGGTCAACCGCTAAATCTTTAATTACCGGAAATGCAGCACTTCTCCATGGTTCTACAACAATGGTATCGCCATTTTTAAATGAGCGCATGTGTAATTGACAAGTTGTTACACCTTGTTTTGGTCCGTGCGGACGGCCATTGATATACATACTGCACATACCACAAATCCCTTCACGGCAATCATGGTCAAAAGCAATAGCTTCTTTGCCTTCGTGTATCAATTTTTCGTTCAATACATCAAACATTTCTAAAAACGACATATCTGTAGAAATGCCTGTTAACTGATGTGTTTCAAATTTACCTGCAGCTTTGCTGTTTTTTTGTCTCCACACTTTAAGTGTTAGATTCAATTCTGTTCCGTGTCCTGATCCCATAGTATTTAGTGATTAGTTATTAGTGGCAAGTGGTTAGATATAAAGCTAGCCACTTATCAATTTTTTATTTATTCTTATTTTTTATTGCAGTCATTAAACTATTAATCATTTTAGATTCTTCTTCAATAAGGACTCTTATTTTAGAGAGTTCTTATTGAGTAACGAATCCAAGCTTTTGCGATAAAATAAATCCTGAGAGTAATTCACCGGAACTTCCTTTTGCATGACCTAGTTGCAAAATGAAAGTCGCAGTTGATTTAACCGACCCTTCGGAAATATTTAGTGAAATAGAGGTTGATGCTCTTCTCAGCTGCGATGTCAGTCCAAAAACTTCTTCTTTAGGAAATTTACTTGTCAGCTTATAAACTTCAACAGCAATATTGATAGCTTTTTGCCAAACTAATAAATCTTCAAAAGAGTTAATCTTACCCATCACTAAACTCTATTCACTAATCACTATTTGTAAGAACGTTGTGCAATTTTAATATTCTCGTATTTTAATTCTTCTTTGTGTAATTCAAAGTTACTTTCGCCTTTGTATTCCCAGGCAGCTACATACGCAAAGTTTTCATCATCACGTTTTGCTTCACCTTCTTCAGTTTGGTGCTCTTCACGGAAATGGCCTCCACAGCTCTCTTCGCGGTTTAAGGCATCTTTACACATTAACTCGCCTAATTCTATAAAGTCAGCCACACGGCCTGCTTTTTCCAAATCCGGATTAAACTCATCGGCACTTCCTAATACACGCACGTCGCTCCAAAATTCTTTACGTAATGCCTGAATTTCGCTGATCGCTTCTGTTAAACCTTGTCTGTTACGAGCCATGCCGCATTTGTCCCACATAATCAAGCCTAAGCGTTTATGGAAACTTTCAACAGATTTGGTTCCTTTGATATTTAAGAATTTATTGATCAGATCCGTTTGTTCTTTTAAGGCTTTATCAAACTCAGGATGTTTTGTTTTTACTTTATCAATAGAGTCAGCTTTATCTTTTTCAGCACTCATTCGGGATACTTCAGTAGATAAATAAACACCAATTGTGTAAGGTATCACAAAATAACCGTCAGCTAACCCCTGCATTAAAGCAGAAGCTCCCAAACGGTTAGCTCCGTGATCAGAGAAGTTAGCTTCACCTAAAGCATATAAGCCCGGAACAGTGGTCATTAAGTTATAATCCACCCATAAACCACCCATCGTGTAGTGAACAGCAGGATAGATACGCATTGGTACTTCGTATGGATTTTCGCCGGTAATTTGTTGATACATATCAAATAAGTTACCGTATTTTTCTTTTACCACTTCTTTACCCAATTTCATAATCACTTCCTGACTTGGGTTATGAATGTTTTGCTTGGCTGCTTCTGTTCTTCCGTAACGTGCCGTATTAAAGGCAAAATCAAGGTATACCGCTTTTTTAGAAGCACCAACACCATAACCTGCATCACAACGCTCTTTGGCAGCACGGGATGCCACGTCACGGGGCACTAAGTTACCAAATGCAGGATAACGACGCTCTAAATAATAATCTCTTTCTTCCTCAGGAATATCAGTTGGTTTACGGGTATCATCTTTCTTTTTAGGAACCCAGATACGTCCGTCATTTCTTAAAGACTCCGACATCAGGGTTAATTTTGACTGATGATCGCCGGATACCGGAATACAGGTTGGGTGAATTTGTGTGTAACAAGGATTTCCAAAGAAGGCGCCTTTTTTATGAGCTTTCCATGCAGCTGTTACGTTACTTCCCATGGCATTGGTAGATAAGTAGAATACGTTTCCGTATCCACCTGTACACAATAATACCGCATGACCGAAATGTTTTTCCATTTCGCCGGTGATTAAGTTACGGGCAATGATACCGCGTGCTTTACCATCAATGGTAACCACATCCAGCATTTCGTGACGGGAACATAATTCCACAGCTCCCATACCAACCTGGCGTTGCAAAGCAGAATAAGCACCTAATAATAATTGCTGGCCGGTTTGACCTGCCGCATAAAAGGTACGTTGCACCTGAGTACCACCAAATGAACGGTTACTTAATAAGCCACCATATTCACGCGCCAAAGGCACACCCTGAGCCACACACTGATCGATGATATTAGCCGAAACTTCTGCCAAACGATGAACGTTTCCTTCACGGGCACGGTAATCGCCACCTTTGATCGTATCATAAAATAAACGGTAGGTCGAATCCCCATCGTTTTGATAATTCTTTGCCGCATTGATACCACCCTGAGCCGCAATAGAGTGCGCACGGCGTGGAGAATCCTGAAAACAAAATACTTTTACTTTATATCCCATTTCGGCTAATGTAGCTGCTGCCGAAGCACCTGCTAAACCGGAACCTACAACTAAAACCTCTAAACTACGTTTATTGGCAGGGTTTACCAAAGGAATCGTGGAACGGTACTTTGTCCATTTTTGGTCTATTGGCCCTTCAGGGATCTTTGAATCTAATTTACTCATATCGAAAAATTAAGAATGTAATTTTTTAAATTATTTGATAACACCTACGTACATTAATATTGGCATTAATGCAAAGATGAATGGAATGATGATGGAAAATGCAATACCTGCTTTTTTAATAATAGGCGTATAGGTTTTGTGATTTAACCCTAAAGTCTGGAAGGCAGATTGAAAGCCATGTAATAAATGGTATGCCAATGAGATCATAGATAAGGCATATACCACTACTACCCAAAGCATTTGAAAGGTAGTTTGCATAACAGCATATAAATTCTCATTACCATTGGCATCTTCGCCCGGTAAGCCGGTGAAACGTGATTTTACCCAGAAATGGGTTAAGTGGATAATTAAGAAAATCAACAATAACGTTCCTAATAAACCCATTGAGCGGCTATACCATGAAGAGTTAGCAGCCCCATCTACTTTAGCGTATGCAACAGGACGGGCTTTTTTATTTTCTAAAGTTAGGATCAGGGCCTGAAAAATATGAATCAAGAGTCCTGCAAACAATACCAATTCGCCGGCGCGGATGATCCAGTTGTGGGCCATAAAATCGGCACCAATGTTAAAGGTTAAGCCACCATCATTAAAAAAGATAAGGCTGTTAATGAAGCAATGTACTACAAGGAAAGAAATAAGAAATAAACCTGTAAGGCCCATCACTACTTTTTTTCCAATCGATGTTTTTAAGAATCCTTTACTCATAAGAGATAATGTGTTTAATTTTACATGGCAAATGTATAATTGTGAAGCATTTAATCCAATAAAATTTCATGCTTTTATCAACTTAATAACAAGATTAAGCCCAATTAGGTTTACAAACAGACCAAATTCAGCTTATTTGGAATTGTTCTAAATTTACGGGAAATAAAATGGTAGTTTTGTCCTGAAGGATTACAGCAGAAAAGAGTACACTAGCTGCAATGATTAACTAAGAATCTTTATTCTACAATGGTTCTGAACGTGAGATTGATTCTTGGGCGTTTAATCAGGGTACTCGGAGGCAAGCGGTGTAACCAGTTGCTTTGGGTTTCATCCTTCATCACCAGTAAACTGCCATGTTCTAAAATCAGAGACGTACTTTCTTTGGTTTCTTTATGTTTAAAGGAAAATTTGCGTTCCGCTCCAAATGTAAATGAAGCAATGGCGCCGTTTTTTTGTAACATCTTTTCCCCGTCGCTGTGCCAGGCCATGCCTTCGTTTCCATCGTGATACAGATTCAATAAGCAGGAATTATAAGAGGCTTCTGTTTTTTCTTCGGCTAATTGTTTCAACAATAGCAATTCCTTTGTCCATGGCAATGCTTTTTTGGTAGTATTGGAATACGTATACTGATAGGGCTTGTCGCCATACCAGCCTACTTTTCTGTTGGTGATGATGTGTTTCCCGAAAATCACCGCCTCGTCGTTTCTCCACTCAATCGTATTATATAATTCATTAAAATACCGGTTCGCTTCTGCCAAAGGAATAATCATTCCATAGTATAAAACGGTTCCGCCATACGGCAAAATATTGGTAATTTGATTATCGCTAAAGAGATCCATCTTTGGCAAATGTATAAAAATTGTAAAATAAATTTGCGTAATCAAATGGTTACATTTATATTTGTAACCAAATAGTTACAGATGGAAATCAGAAGAGATGTATTTCAGGCAATAGCCGACCCGAACAGAAGAGCTATTATTCATTTAATTGCACAAAAACGATTAACCTTAAATGGTGTGGCCGAACATTTTGATGTAAGTCGCCCTGCCATTTCAAAACACATTAAAATTTTAACCGAATGTGGGTTGATCACTATTGAACAAAGTGGCCGTGAACGATACTGTGAAGCCAAACTGGAAAAATTAAATGAAGTATCGGATTGGGTAGAGCAGTATCGTCAATTCTGGACAACTAAGCTCGATGCCTTGGAACTATATTTAAATGAACTTCAAAAAAAACCAACCAAAACAATAACGTCAAAAAAGAAAAAACATGGAATCAAAAAACGCTAAGGAGCTTATTATTACGCGCGAATTTAACGCGCCAAAAGAATTGGTATTTAAGGTATTTACAGAGGCCAAACATTTAGCTCACTGGTGGGGACCGGTAGGGTTTAAATTGGAAGTAATAACATTAGATGTTCGTTCGGGAGGTAAATTTCATTATTCCATGACACTGGAAAATGGGACTGAAATGTTTGGTGTATTTAATTATAGAGAAGTTGAGGTAAACGAAAAGCTTGTCTTTACTAATGGTTTTGCCGATAAGGACGGTAACGTTATCAGAGCTCCTTTTTCTCCCTTATTCCCTGTAGAAGTGTTGAATACGTGGACATTTACAGAAAAGGCCGGAAAAACAATCTTAACAATGAAAGGCACTCCTTATAATGCTACAGAAGAAGAAAACGATTTCTTCAGTGCGATGAAAGATAATATGAATCAGGGATTCAATGGCACATTCAATCAGTTGGAATCTTATTTATTAAAACTTCAATCATAAAAAATCAAAGATCATGAATCAGCAGAATCATACTACAAACCGCGAATTGGTAATTACCCGCTTGTTAAATGCTCCTGTCGAATTGGTGTGGGAAGTATTTACTAATCCTGAGCATATTAAAAACTGGTGGGGCCCCAACGGATTTACCAATACCATTGATACAATGGAAGTAAAACCGGGTGGCATATGGGAGTTTGTTATGCATGGACCTGATGGAACAGATTATAAAAATAAAAATACCTTTAAAGAAGTTGTCAAACATCAACGTATTGTATTTGAGCATGTGAGTACCCCAAAGCATACAACCACGATCACCTTTACGGCCAAAAACAAACAAACCACACTTCACTGGCACATGTTATTTGAATCGGCTGAACAACTGGAACAAGTGATCAAAGTGTTTAAAGCAGACGAGGGCTTGAAACAAAATATCACCCGACTGGAAGACTATTTAACGAAACACTAAATTAAAAATCATGACGTCACAGCCGTTTGTTATAGAACGAATCTATTCTGCGCCTATAGCGCTTGTCTGGAAAGCCATTTCCGATAAAGATCACATGAAGCAATGGTATTTTGATCTGGCTGAATTTAAACCGGAAGTTGGGTTTACATTTGAATTTGAAGGTGGACCTGAAGACAGGATGTATACCCATCATTGTGAAATAGTAGAAGTTATTGAAAACAGAAAACTGGCATATAGCTGGAGCTATGTTGGCTATGAGGGTTATTCGGTTGTAACATTTGAATTGTTTGAAGAGGGCAGCTCAACACGCTTAAAATTAACACACGAAGGGCTCCATACATTCCCATCTGCTAATAAAGATTTCGCTAAAGAAAATTTTGAAGCCGGTTGGAATACGATTATCGGAACATCACTAAAAGAGTATCTGGAGAAGTAATTGTTTTTTGTACTTCCGACATAGTGGAGAGGTATCCTGAAATATTTCGGTTTGTTTCCGCTATGCCCAAAAACTTATTAATTAGTGTTGTACAATTCTTGTTTAAACCAATCCAGCGTTAAGTTCCGGGCCTCATTTAATTTGCTGCCATACCATAAATGTCCTTCGCTATCAAAGGTTACAAAAGAATTTTTTATTCCTGAAGCGTCTAATTGTTCTTTAAATACAGGAAGATTAGAGTATGGAACTCCAATATCGTTGGTGCCGTGAATCAGTAATGTGGGTACGGCATTCTGTGTATTCCAGTAGGGACTGGAAGCTTTGTATGACACGGTATCCTGATGCGAATGTAACGAACAACCAACATACACTTCAAATATCTGGTGAGCGCCGTTAATAGCCAGTTGCTCAGCATCTGTAAAATTTACTGGCCCTGCCCAGGAGGCACAGGCTTTGATGATATGGTCAGGATTGTAAGTATAAGCAGCCATCATAGATAAATGTCCTCCGGCACTTTGACCTACTAACCCAAAATTGTTTGGAGATACCTGCCACTTTTCCGATTTGGAAGCAATATAATCTACCGCTTTTCGGATGTCCTGCATTAATTCGGTATGATGGAGATGATTAATTTCAGAAGCGAAGCGATAGTTAATCGTTGCACAGGCAAATCCCGCATCCGCAAACATATCAATTTCTTTCAGAAAGACTCCTTTTTGTCCCATTACCCAGGCGCCTCCATGAATAAAAATAACCACCGGTGTATTGGTTGTTCTGTTCTTTGGTAAGGCAATGTCCATATTGTTTCTTATATGATCGCCGTAAGGAACATCGTAAAGGGTTTGCTTTTTATCAGGATCTAATACTTTTTCCTGAAGTTGCTCCACTTTTTTGCAGGATAGTGTTTGTAATGTGATCACAAACACCAGAAACCACGTTTTGTAAATTCTCATACACTTTTTTTAACTATAAGGAATAAAGTCAAAAAAAGTAACAGAAAAAAATAACAATCGTTTAGCCGTGAATAGTTAATACTGGAACGGGGCTAAAAAAAGCAACTTCATTTGTAACACTTGGATAAAAGATATTATGAAAGATAGAATGTTTTTTTGGTTCTATAACTATCAAATCAATGTCATGATTTTCTATAAAGGATAATAAGCCTTCACTCACATTATTATCAGTAATGATATATGTTTTATGAGCGGCATTTTCAAGAGAGTGTTCAACGTAAGAATCGAGATGTGATTCTTTTGTATTCAAATGATGGTTTTCGGGAACTACATGTAATACATGTAAGTTGGCGCCTAAAAGCATATTGATATATCTTACCTGAATAAGCGACAAATTACTTTCTATATGTTCGTCATAATCACAGGCATAAGCAATGTTTTGGTTTTTTTTGTACTTAACGTCGGGGGGAACAATAATTAAAGGGGTTTCTGTTTTTTTGGATACATTAACGGCTGTACTTCCCAAAAAGGCTTTCATGAGTTTATTACCATGGCCACTAATGCCCATCACAATTATAGCAATGTCATTTCTTTTAGCGTAATCGATAATAGTATCTGTTGCATTACCAATTTCGGAATAATAGGTAACACCGGAAATGAGGGGTTCATTTTGTAAGATCTTATCTGCCAGCTCTTTCAATGATTCCTGGCTATTAGGAATGGCATCCGCTATTTCGTATGAGGTAATTCCAAACTCCGAGTTCATTGCCGGAATTTGATTCACATGCAGCAATACTAAATCGTAGTTTAAATATTTGGCAAGTTCTACGGCATAATTGAGCGCATTCTCAGATGTATCGGAAAAGTCGCAGGGGATTAAAATCTTGTTCATGACGTGGTAAGTATGGATGTGTATAATAGTGGATTAAACATCAAATGTAAGATCTTTCAATACATTCATCTGTAAGATCTTTCAATACATTCATCGGATGTTTCCTCTTTATACGAAAAAGGATTTTTTTTGTTTCAGATATACCATAATAAACAGAGGTATTTATGCCAGGTGGCTCAGTTCGACCCGAAACCAGCTTCGCGTAATAACAATAATGATAAAAAGGAGGCTTATAAATACACAAAGAAGGTAGGGAATAACAGATAATGCCGGGAAAAACAGAACCAATAGGATATTCAGCATCCCCACTGCTATGAGCAAGGGCTGCAACAAGCGTTTCGGACGCTCATATTCTTTTGGATAGATCAAAAAACGGCTGATGATGACGATGGATGAAAGAAAGAGAGCAATGCTTACGCCGTAGATGATTTGTAAAGCATGGATATTGTAATCGGCCTGTTGCCCGGCAGTTTTCAATAAAGCCGGAAATGCTGCTCCAACCATCCCGAGAGAGGCCAATGTTGGAATATACACCAGAGACATGGTGCTTCCTGCCAGCATCCCCTTTTTACTGTTTCTGTCTGCAATCAGGGAAAAGAAGATCCACCATAGCGCAAATACAATTAATATACCCAGTCCAAAAGAAATCCATGTGTGCATGTTGAGATCTGAGAGTTGACCAATGCCATTAATAACGCCGAGGATGGCTTCTCCAAAAACAATAATGGTTAACAGGCCTAATCGTTCGGTCATACTGGATGACAGTGTAAATTCGGCTCTTTTTTCTTTTAAGCGAAATGCGGTAAAAAAGGAAGGAGCATAATTTAAAACAAGCGCGATCCAGAATACAATTCGTTTATGGGGTTGAGGAATATATAATGTGATCATCAGAAGCAGGAATGCTGCAATATAACAAACCGAATAAGGCATATTGAGTTGACGGTGTTCTTTGTCGTAAATGCCTACGCTCCACCACAGATAGGTAATAAATAATTGTAAAACCAAAATACTGATGGTTGTATACTGAACCATATTTTCCGCAGGGCTATCCAACGTAACGGCCAGAGCACCTACAGCTACCATTTGCCAAAGCGTCATAAACCGGGTGCGGATGCCGGGAGAACCATGTAAGTCGTGATATTGGCTACCGTTATACCAACCCCAAAAAGTCATAGCAAACAAATAGGCATAATCAACAATATCAATCCATTCCTGATGATGCGCCAAGCGGTGGGTTATTTTGGAAATAACAATAACATACACCAGATCGTAAAAAAGCTCGAGCCAGCTTATTTTTCGTTCTTCGAACTCTGTGGAGAATTTTTTAGGAGGCCCCCACCAAATATTATAATGCTTTGCCATTTAATGTTGTTTAAACAAACAGGATAAAGATAGCAAATGCCTTAAAAAGGAAATGATTGTTTTTTGTGATTTTAACATGAGGGATGATAAATAAATCGATAAATTTGCATCCATGAATACGAAGTTAGACCTGAAGAAGATTGAAAAAATATCAAAGGCATTGGGCGATCCTTACCGCCTGAAAATTATGGAACTGATCAATAAAGAAAAGTGTGCCTTACAATGCGCCACTATTATTGATAAGTTTGAATTATCACAATCCACTATTTCACATCATGTGAAACAATTGATTGATGCGGATTTGTTAATTGCTGAAAAAGACGGCAGGAACGCCAGCTATCAGGTAAACAAAGAGGTATTTGCATCTTATATAAAGTATTTAAACAGCTTCGGTTGTTAAAAAAATTTAATTTATATATCGAAATATTTGGATATATCGATTTAATAGCAGTTCTTTGTGATCAAATCCCAAATTACTTATGAAAAACAAAATAATCGAGCATAAGCATTTGGGAAAATAAATCGAAATATTTGAATATATAGATAATTTAAACCATCAACCCATCATGTTATGAAAGATCAGGATACTAAAACAAACACGGTGTGCTATTGCAAAGAAAGCATAAGGCCATCACGCGAGCATTCAGAAGTGAAAGACGCTGGTAAAGAAACATCCGATAGAGATCGACAAAATAAACTGGATAACGGAACTAAACAGCCATGGTCGGTATTTGAAGGCTTGTATTGGATTTAAGAATTTAACCCTAACACTCATCATTATGCAAACTACACAAACCCCTCCGGTAAACAGCAATTTTATCAGATCGATGATCAGGATTGCTAATCCTGAATGGACAGCTGAACAAATAGATGCTGAAGTTCAACGAAAATTAGCAGAAATGGCTAATCCTGAAAGCGATGATCATTGCGAATTTTGTTCGAGCTAAGTAATCACTTTATTTAAAAAGTAATAAGAGGGTTCCTTAAAAGTCTTAAACCGTCATGCCGAACTTGATTCGGCATCTGCCAGATGTGTAATTTTACTATCTATGAGATTCTGAAACAAGTTCAGAATGACTTTACAATTGACTTTTAAGAGAACCTCTTCTTTATTGGCAAAAGAGTTTATGATCTTATTTCGATGGCTGATAATAGGTTTTGTTTCCTATAACATCTCTATTGTAATTTTGTATATAGGCTCTGCAAAAATTCAACAGTTCTCTGTCTTTTTTCGGGTCGGCTAAATTAACCGTCAGGAGACTGTCTTTTTTAAAATTGAATTTTTCTACAAAGTCGTAATTACTTAAGGTATATAAAAAACTATCCTGCACACAGTAGTAATTGGAGCCGGTATAGTATATTACCGGTTGCGTGTTTGCCGAGAATGCGCTTTGCCCAAAGGAATAGTAAGGCTTGTCATAATTCAAATAATCCAGTATAGTAGGTAGTATATCTATATGCTGAATTGTTTTGTGTTCTACTAAAGGAGTCCAATCTTTTTTATAGATCAGTAACGGAATAGAATGTTGTCCGATAGCATTTGAATAAAAAGGATCATCCGAAACGCTTGTGTGATCGGCAGTCACAACAAACAATGTGTTATCGAACCAGGGTTGTTTACGTGCCTCTGCAAAAAATTGTCTGAGCGAATAATCAGCATAGCCAATGGATTCGGTAATTTCGTAATTGCCTTTGGGGAATTTCCCCTGATATTTTTCAGGAACCTTATAGGGGTTGTGAGAACTTAGCGTAAAGATCGAGGCAAAGAACGGTTGTTTTAATGTGCTTATTTCTGCAGCTGTTTTTTTTAGGAAGGGTTCATCCCAAATGCCCCATTGTCCGTCATACTCCTCATCATTGTTGAATTCAGTGCGGCCATAATAGGCGTCATAACCCGCTAATTGCGCAAAGGAATTAAAGTTCATGGTACCATTCGTTCCACCATGATAAAAAACGGAAGAGTATCCTTTTTCTTTTAAAAGATTGGGCAATGTTTGCAGGGTGTTATTGCTGTACATGGAATTTAAATACTGATTATCCAGAAAACAGGGCATTGAAGCAACAACGGCCGGTATCCCATTGATAGAGGTTTTTCCATTGGATATGGCATTGGTAAAGAGCATGGATTTAGACATCAGGCTATCCAGAAACGGTGTATAGCTCTTGCGATTACTGATACCTGTAAATTCTTTGGAAAAGCTTTCGAGGATGATTACACAAACATTGACGTTCTTAAATGTTCCTGTATCCGGCAAATGAATAGGGTTGTAATACTTTTTCATCTCTTCTTCGGGCATCAATGTCAATGGTTTCATTTCAGTGAGGTCTGCTGATTTTAAGACAGAGAAAGGCGTATTTATAACCACCGGAATAAATTTGGCGGAGGTATATGCGGCCGCATCTACCAGTACAATAGGAATTTTTTGTAGTCCGCCTCTTATGCCTAATACAGTGAAGCCTGCACTTAATACAAAGTATATGAAATAAATAATGGCATTTTTTAAGGTAACATCAGTGCTTGTTCTTTCTTCTGTTTTATTGATTCGTTTGTGGCCTTTGATCAATACATATATGAAAAGTGCATAAAGGATAACCAGATACCAGTACTGTGTTAAGAAATGGGGCAGTAGTTTCATGAATTCCGTTTGACCGCCAAAAATGGCGTTGAACATATCAAAGGTCATTCGTTTTTGGTTGAAGGGAAAGAACGCAAAATCAATAAAATTCAGTAAAATGGCCAGAGCGTTGGTGATAACAAAAATAAAAGACAGAATACCCTGATACAATTTACTGTGGTAATATTTAAAAGGCGTAACACATAATAAAATGTATAAGGCATTGGTGGCCGCAATACTAAAGGCATCAAAGCGCAAACCAAAGAATAGCAGTTTTAATAATTCAAAAAAAGAAAGATCTGAAAAATAGGATCGGTTGAAGTAAAAGAACAGTAAGCGACAAACGGCATATAGTAAAAACACGAATACTATTTGCGTCAATAAATTCTTTAACTGATGTTTATATACATTCATAGTAACAAAGTATTCGGGTAATAGCCCGAATAGAATTGTAAAACTAAGGAAAGTACATTAGCCTTTCAAGTTTTATTGAATTATTTTCCTTCCTTTTTCAGGATCTGCCAGCTAACTACTGCCAGGATAGCTCCGGATACAGGTGCCAGAATGTATACCCATAAATGTTCTGTATGCCCTGAAATAACAGCCGGTGCAAGGGAGCGAATGGGATTCATAGAGGCTCCACAAACAGGGCCGGCAAACATGGCTTCTAATAATACAACTCCGCCAATAACAAGTCCTGCAAACATCCCTTGTTCTTTACTTCCTTTAGCGGCATGCAGAATGACGAACATTAAGATAAAGCTCAGAATCAATTCCAGAATAAAGGATTGAGTAGAAGACCCCGAAGGTAATGTGGCACCTAAGGTAGTATTGCCCGGAAATAGCAAGTGTAATGCAAAGCTGGCCATAAAGGCGCCTATTCCCTGACTGATGATATAAGGAATGATGTCTTTGGCAGGAAATGTTTTAGCTACCCAAAAAGCAATGGTTACGGCAGGATTCAGGTGTGCGCCTGAAATATCACCAATTGTATAGATCATGGCTGTAACAATTAATCCGAAGGTAATGGCAACACCGACATGACTTACAGCTCCGGCTGTTTCCTGATCAATAACAATGGCACCGGTTCCACAAAATACAAGCGCAAATGTGCCGATGATTTCAGACAGATATTTTCTCATAATGTTTCGTTCACAAAGTTTTGACAGTATTTCCTGATCATATCACGTACTCTTTCAAATTCTTTTCGGATGTCTTCTTCTGTTCCTGTTGCTTTAGCCGGATCCGGAAAGTTGTAGTGATATTTTTTTGCTTTTGTGGGAAAGTAAGGGCAGTTCTCTTTGGCATTGTCACATACGGTAATCACATAATCAAAATCAATAGCGCTATATTCATTCACATTGTTTGATGTGTGATTTGAAATATCAATGCCGTCATCTTTCATGGTGGCAATGGCTTTGGGATTAACGCCGTGAGTTTCAATACCGGCGCTATACACCAGGGCTTTGTCTTTTGCGAAATATCTTAAATAACCTTCTGCCATCTGGCTTCGGCAGCTATTGCCGGTACATAATACAAGTATTTTTTTCATGGATTGGGTTTTGTAATTAGCAACAGTTTCCTCCGGGAGTGCAGCAACTTTGTTCACTCTTTGACAAATCTTTTAAATTTAGTTTTTGTTTTTCTGTTGGGATACCGCATTGGTCCTGTGCCAGGCAGTTGGTTTGTTTGGCGATCAGTACAAAATCTTTCCCGTTAAATTCCAGGCCATATTTACCGATGGTATCTGATTGGTATTCTACTTCTACTTCCGAATCCCCGATGCCCAGCACCTTCTCAGATAAGGCAATAATATTCAATAATTTTTGAGGTTTTAACCGATGATCGGTATCGTTGGCATTCCACAACTGGAAACCGGCTAGTATTTCATGGCGTACTGTGCCGCCGCAATCAATAAACTTCTTCGTGATCTGCCCCACTTCCGTTACATGAAAGTGTTCAGGAACATATGTTCCGTTTGGTAACCGGAAGTTGACTGATTCAGCAGTGCTTAAGTGCGTTTTAACGTCTGATAATTTCATGTTGCCTGGGTTGAATTGTTATGATCGTTATATAACGATCTATTATTATAATTTTTTAAATTGAAAATGGATGGAATCATTAGCAGCATTTGGATTTGTTGGTGTAGGAAGTAAAAAGGGATGTCATATACGATTTGGCATTTTCCCACTCTTTTTCATCAATACAATAGCAAATTTTCACACCCTCGATGTCTCCTTTGATCAGACCGGCATCCTTTAGTTCTTTTAAATGTTGGGATACGGTGCTTTGAGAAAGTGGTAACTCTTCTACGATGTCACCACAAATGCAGGCTTGTTTTTTAATCAATAATTGTAGGATGGCAACGCGGGCAGGGTGCGCCAATGCTTTGGCATACCTGGCAATTTTGTTATCCCGTACTGTAAACTCTTCTGTTTTTGTGGTTCCCATGTTGACGAAGTCGCGGCTATTAATATATCGTAAAATTACGATTAAATAATAAAACCTCCATATGAATTGTGTTATTTTTTGAACTGTTGTCTTAGAATAATGTAGGTTTATTTGGGCGTGTCCGCCAGTTGGAGGGAAAACCCGAGGCGGACACGCCCAACTTTTTTAATAAGAGTAATTAGAAATTATAGTTGGTTGTCCAAAAACGGTAGGGTAATTGGGCATCTTTCCCTGCATAATCAATCCCTATTCTTGGACCGACACGAATGTCGTTTTCATGTATGTTTACATGATCGTCCTGTACCCAGATGTCTTGCCCTGTGAGTGATATATTATTATGAATAAGATCTATACTTAAAGCTTGTGTGACTTTGCCGGGACCAACACATAAATTAGGAGAAAATTTATTATTGCGACGTTTTACAATTTCTTCAATACCTATTGTTGGATAAATGGCACGGATCAGGATAGCATGCGGAATATTGATGGTATTTGTAACTATATTAAAAAGGCGGTGAATTCCATAGCATAAATACACATAGCTTACACCTCCTTTGCTGTACATGGTTTCTGTTCTGCTTGTTCTTCTTCCATCATAGGCATGTGATGCTTTATCAATGATGCCGGCATAAGCCTCCGTTTCTGTAATGATGCCACAGGTTAATGTATTGTTGATGCGTGTGCAAAGCGTTTTGCCAATCAAATCTCTGGCCAAAAAAACAACATCAGGATTTGAGTAATAAGAAGCTTTAAGTTTGGACATGATCAGGTGTTTATTTGGATAACAATATTAAATTCAAAAAATGAAAACTGCAATTGGAATAAGCTTTTTTGTGAGAAGCAATGGATATAAGAATGCCCAGAGATAAACAAAAAACCCCTTATAAATTAATATAAGGGGCTTATTGGAGGTCCCGAGCGGATTCGAACCGCTGTACGAGCTTTTGCAGAGCTCTGCCTAGCCGCTCGGCCACAGGACCATTTATTTATTTTTTAATGAGCTTTTGCTGCTCAGCCTTATCAGTCAGCTGACTGACGCAGGACCATTAAGTCAAATTTTAATATTTTCTATCAAAATCCAAGAACGGGTAGCAAAAATAAGATTTTTTTAGCAACTTAGTCTAATTATTATAAAAAAAATGCAGATTCATTCAAAATTACCCCAGGTTGGCACCACTATTTTTACAATTATGAGTGGTTTGGCCAAAGAACACAATGCTATTAACCTGTCTCAGGGATTTCCGGATTTTGGATGTAGTCCGAAGTTACTCGAATTAACTCAAAAATACACGAGCGAAGGCTTCAATCAATATGCTCCTATGCAGGGGGCACTGGCTCTGAGGGAGCAAATAAGTGCACTTATACAAAATTGTTATGGTGCGGAGTATCATCCGGATACAGAAATTACGATTACTGCCGGAGCCACACAAGGTATTTACACAAGTATTGCGGCTTTTATTCACAAGGGGGATGAAGTGATTGTGTTTGAACCGGCTTATGATTGCTATATCCCGGCCATTGAAGTGCATGGAGGTGTTGTAAAACCTATTGCTTTGGAGTATCCGGGTTTTACAATTAACTGGACTAAGGTCAAAAACGCGATGACGGATAAAACAAAAATGATCATTATTAACTCACCTCATAATCCAAGTGGAACAACTCTTTCCGAACATGATTTACTGGAGCTGGAAAAGCTGGTTTCGGGAACAAATGTGATGGTGGTAAGTGATGAGGTATATGAGCATATGGTATTTGATGGTAAAGCCCATCAAAGTGTGGCCCGATTTAAAGGACTGGTTTCTCAATCCATTATCGTCTCGTCGTTTGGAAAAACAATTCATGCCACCGGCTGGAAAATAGGATATGTGGCAGCACCAAAAGAGTTAATGACAGAATTCCGTAAAGTGCATCAGTTTTTGGTGTTTTGCGTAAATCATCCGTTTCAATTAGCATTGGCAGATTATTTAAAGGACGAAACAACCTATAAGGGCCTTCATCAGTTCTATCAGGCTAAGAGGGATTATTTTAAAGGATTGATTGCCACTTCTCGTTTTGAGCTGGAACCATGTACCGGCACGTATTTTCAATTATTGAATTATAAAAAAATTACGGATGAGAAGGATACTGATTTTGCGATTCGCTTAACTAAAGAAAAAGGTCTGGCTTCTATTCCTTTATCCGTTTTTTATTCGGATCAACAGCAGCAGCAATTATTGCGATTTTGTTTTGCTAAAAAAGAAGATACTTTAGAGAAAGCAGCAGAAATTTTATGTAAGATTTAATGATTATATTTACTACACTAATGCTTCTTTTATGAAATTACTTTCAGCTGTTTTGTTTTTTGTTGCCTGCTTTACTTCGGTTTATTCTCAGGACACGATCAGATTTATCAATAAAACGGTTTTGGTAGTGAAGGTTCAGGAGATTGGTATCAACGAAATAAAGTATAACAAAGCTGATAACCTGTCGGGTCCGCTTTATATTTCTGATAAACGCGAAATCGAATACATCAAATTTGCAAACGGGCAGGTTGATTCTATAACGTTGAAAAAGGTTCAACCGCTTGCCCCGGATTTTGTGGTGAGCAATGCAACTCCAATAAGCAGTGACGAAAAATTAGTGATTGATGGAAAAAAAATCAGCCAACATGGAAAACCGGTAGGAGAGTCTCGTTTACTTCGCCTCATTAATAATGTTCCCAATCAGGAAAAAAAGGCCGCCTTGAATAAAGATTATCTTGTTATGAAATCTTACAAGAAAAAACAATACTTGTTTGGGTTTGTTGGATTAGGAGTGGGGCTGGCATTGCCGTATATCGGTTTAATGTCTGCTTTTATTCTGGAAGACGCAACACCTATTTTTATTGGTGTTGCGGGAGGCTTAACACTGGGAATTACAGGAGCTGTTATTTCCTCTGTCAATAAAAACAAACGTGCCAAAAAAAGAATCGAAATAGCTAATCTATATAATAACTAATACTATGAAAAGCATAAAGTTTGTTTTGTTTGTTTTGTTCACTGCTTTGATCCATATATGCGCTTTATCTCAGGATACGATCCTTTTTAAAGACAAACAACGGATCATTGCCATTGTTAAAGAAGTATCGCCAACAGAGGTTCAGTATAAAAAAGCCGAAATGCCTGATGGACCTATGTATATTGTAAGCAAAAGGGATATTGAAAAGATCATCTACAAAAACGGTTATACAGAAACGTTTCAATCTTCTGTGGCTGCTTCGGAACCAGCTCCATCCACACAGGTATTTACCGTTCAGAGTGCTACAACACTGGATCCATACCTTTCGAAGATCACCTATAGTGATACTAAAAAACGGTATTATCATATGACATCACTGATAGACAGACATCCTGATCAGAGCCGGAGAGAAAGTCTGACAACACTGGCTTCTTCGATCAAATCGTTAAAGAGGCATCAGAATGGAACACGAACAGGTGCTATTGCATTTGGCGGTGTTGCTCTTGCAGGAGCAGCTGTTTATGGACTTTTAAGCTCGGTAGGTGCATTTGATTATCCTTCAGGTGATGGCGCTTTATTTGCAGCTTCGCCTCTGGTGTTTGGCACTGCGGCTGTTATTTTGGGAAGTGTATCGGTGGCTGTTACGATTAACTTAAAGAAAAAACGACACGAGTTTGTTAACTTATATAACCAATAAATACTTCGGTGTATTATGTTTACTTTTGGTAAATATATCCTGTTTCTCGCAGGACACTATTTTTACTGCCGTTCCGGAGACTCTGTTAGTGAGGGTTCTGGAAATTTCGAGTGCAGAAGTATCTTATAAGAATTTTTATAATCCTGATGGAATCATCAGAAAGATCGCTAATGATCAGGTAGTAAGGATCGTATACGAGAACGGAAAAACAGAATCCAGATTTCAGTTAAAACAAAAAACATCCGGGAGTGTTTCTCCGCTTCAGTTATTTGTAGTAGAAGGCAAACATATAGCGTTAAACAATACAGATATTTCACATAAGGCCGCTTTTAAGATCATGCTTAAAAAAGATTCTCAGTCAAACTCAGAAGAACTAAACGAGGAACTGGTGATTGCGGATAGTAAAAAAAATGGCCAGATCGCCTTTAATATTGCGGCACCTGCCTGTGCGGTGGCAGGCATTTATTTGGCACGGCAACACCGGTATAATGATCCTAAGGAAAGAATGAAAGCAAAAACCTATTTTTTAAGCGGACTGAGTGCCTGCGTGGTATCGATAGTAACGGCACAAATTTATAAAGCCGTTAAAAACAAACATATTCGCAAAGCAGCCTTATTGTACAATAATGACATTTTATAAGTATATTTAATAAAACAGATCGTATGAAAACTATAGCTTGTTTGATTTGTTGTTTATGGCAGTTGATCCTTAGCGCTCAGGATACGATTTATAAAAGAACCGGAGAAGTTGTGGCTGCTAAAGTATTGGAGATCTCTGTCAAAGAGGTGTCTTATAAAAGAGCTGATTTACCGGATGGTCCCTTGATCATCGTGAATAAGAACGATATCAGAAAAATAAAATATGCTCCCGGAATGCTCGATTCTTTTGCAATTGTAAAACCGGAACCGCCACGTCAGGTTTTGGTAAATCAACCGGCTTCTATTTATCAGGATAACAACTTAATTCACGCTTCTTTGCGAAAAGGAGTATATGAATATCGTGAGCATCAGATTTCAGATAAAAAAGTATTGTTTATGGCAATGGAAAGAAATCTACTATGGCAAAATAGGGATATCGATTTAAATATTGCAGCTGCCAAACGTAATAAGGCTTTGCAATGCGCCATAGGTTTTGCCGGAGCCGGAGTTGGGGGTGCAGGTATTTATGGTAGTTTAATTGCAACCAGTTTTAGTTCAAACCCTGGTGACAATTTTACCGTAGCCGCTGTGGGAACTACGTTTTTAGGAATTCTGATCTCCTCTCAAATTGTTTCCTATGCCTATAAAATGAAGAGAATAAAGCATACAGATAAAGTTGCAGAATTATATAACCAACTATCCAAAAACTGATGGAGGATTTAATCATTACAACTATTCAGACCCATTTGTTTTGGGAAGATGCTGATAAGAATTTGATGCATTTGGATGCAAAGATAGACGCTGTTGCTGAACCAACGGATATCATTGTATTGCCTGAAATGTTTACCACGGGCTTTACCATGAATCCTTCAAAACTGGCTGAAGAACATGAAGGAAGAGGCTTGCAGTGGATGCTAAAAAAGGCTAAGGAAAAAAACTGTGTCCTTGTTGGAAGTATTTCTGTAAAAGATAAAGAACAATTTTACAATCGGTTGTATTGGGCCAGTCCGGATGGAACGTATTTGTTTTATGATAAACGACATCTGTTTCAAATGGGCGGAGAACATCAGCACTACGCAGCAGGCTCCAAAAAGCTGATCATCGATTATAAAGGCTGGAAAATTTGTCCCTTGATTTGTTATGATCTTCGCTTTCCGGTGTGGAGCAGAAACAGAAAGAGTCAGACTTATGATGTGTTGATCTACGTGGCTAACTGGCCGGAAGTACGTTCTTATCCATGGAAACAATTATTAATCGCCAGAGCGATTGAAAACCAGTCTTATGTTGCAGGAGTGAATCGCATAGGGGAAGATTATAATAATATCAGACATTCAGGCGATACCGGTATAATAAATCCCCGAGGCGAATGGATCAGTACCACAAAAGCTCATGAGGACAGAACAGAAACCGTTAGATTGTCTTATGATTATTTACAGGAATTCAGAAAAGTATTTCCTGTTATGATGGATGCAGATGAATTTGATTTGGTGTAAAGATTACAATACTAATTCTTCAAATAATCTCAGGGTTGTTTTCTCTAAGTCATCTGATAAGCCTGGGTGAGGCCTTGATGTTTGAACAACCGAGCTCCTTACGGCCGTTAACCATCTGAATCGGGAAGCCATATCCATTAAGGCAATGGGACCGCAATTTTTAGTACCCAGAGCAATTTTTTCGAACGATTGTAAATTCAGTTTTATCTGATCAACATCCAGCTCTTTGGAGAACAGGCGCAGTTTTTCTTCATGGATCGTAAAGAGTACTTTAATAAACCGGGCGTGTTTACAAAACACGATCACTCCTACATTAAGAAATTCCTCACGCTCTACCAACGGTAACACCCGGATAACCGCATATTCATATAAGTGTTTCTCTTGCATGTTGCGCTTCTTTTAAAAAAATGTCTGAATGATTTAATCGGATGCTCAAAAACCGGAAGTAGGATTCCCGAAGAGATTCGGGACTTTCTTCCGTTTCTCTCCATTGTAACCACTCATCAGGAATGAGGTTAACAATAGCCCTTATTTTCTCTGTAGTTAGTATTGCCCTGTATTCCTTATCGGTTTCTGCCAATAAGGTAGCCTGAGGCAATAATACATGTTCTTTGATGTAAGCAAAAGGGCTTTTGGCGCTGGTTTCTATATCGCTCCATGAATGCTGAAAGGATAAGCAGGCTCCGTGATCGATGAGCCAGAGTTCTTTATTCCACATCAGCATATTGGTATTTCTGAAAGTGCGGTCAATATTGGTAATATAGGCATCCAGCCATACAATCCGCGAAGCGAGTTTAGCATCAACGGTTGTAACAACAGGGTCAAATGTAATAGCTCCTGATAAAAAGTGAAGCGCCAGATTTAATCCTTTACTTCCTTTCAGAAGGTCCTGTATTTCTTCGTCTCCTTCGGTTCTTCCAAATGCCTCATCCAGATTGGCAAACACTAATTCCGGAATTTTTAAACCCAGGCTTCTCGCTATTTCTCCTCCAATGAGTTCAGCAATCAATGCTTTGGTGCCATGCCCGTTTCCTTTAAACTTTAATACATATTTGAAGCCGTCATCTGCTTCTGCTAAAGCAGGCAGAGAACCGCCTTCACGCAATGGCTGTATGTAACGTGTTACATTAACGGTTCTTAAAGAGAGAGTTGATGGCATATTACGGGTGCTGAGTTTTTTTGATCAAATTTAGTTATTTTTTAAGAATGACCGCTTTATCGGCTTGATTAGTCAAAAGCAGGAAAGCTATAATTATGTAACTTATTTACAAAACTGTGTAACATTTTCGTTTTAAAGAAGGGCACTTTTGTATCATAAATTAATTACTTAAAAAACATACAAATGAAAATCACAATCAAAACCTTTGCAACAGGTATAGTTGCTTCTGTATTTCTATTAGCATCTTGTAAAAAAGGAGATGATGGCCCTGCGGGTAATAATGGCGCAAATGGTGCAAATGGCGTAGTGGCTATGTCTACAGATGGATTTATTAAAGGAAATGTTTCAGGTACACGTCAGGATGGTACGGCTTTTAACGAAGCATTTAATTATCAGAATTATTGGGGTGGACCATCGGGTACATTGGATAGTGTAACTGTTGCAAACTATAAATTCTCAATTTCTCGTGGAGGAACAGATATGTTAGGAGATAATAGTGCTATGCTTTCGGTAACTACCACATCGAAAAATGCCTCTACAGGCAGCATCACCTTAAGCAACTTTTCATTTACCAAATCACTTGGAACAAATAAAAAGTTTGAGTTTATGTTGAATAATAATGCTACCACAACCATCACCGGGTTGATCTATAACGCCAGTACGGGGTTATTTACAGGGAACTTCTCGTTCACATTAACGGGTGTTCAAAATACAACCGGCAATGCAGCTACAATTAGCGGAAGCTTTCAGGCTACAATGACTCAAATTTACAATTTAACAATGCATACACCTACAGGCGTACACATAGCTAATAGTAAAAACTAATCAGAGTTTGATTGAAATGCTTAGTTTAAAACCTCTGCCGCTAAGGTAGAGGTTTTTTATTTTTATTACGACAAAGGTACACGACGTTGAACAGCCTGCAAAGTGTCCATAGGATTTGTATTGAAACAGATTTTAGCTTTTGGAGCATGTTCGTGTATGGCGTTGATCATATTTTCGAACAACATAAAATTGGAATCCATTTTTCTGATGCCTGCGCCAATCATCACGCCATCAAATTCTTTTTTCTGTAAATGTGCAATGATAACCTCTATTGCCGTTTTTCCAAGATCTATCCAGCATACTTCGGCATCATAACCAATATCGTTGAGGGCATTCGCCGATCCTGTAATACCGTTAAGAACCTTTTCTGCATTAATTCCTGGCATTGGTGCAAATTCAGGCGAAGAGAAATCGAGCCATTGAGGATCTATTCCGATGATCAAAACTGCTTTTTTACGCATAGTCATTTTATAAATGTATAAAACGAATTTACGGGAAATTTTTTAGTTAAGATTCTTTTGGATGCAGTTTTAGCTTAATTTTTGTTTCAGATTTTCTAAGTATTTTGCCCAGGCTGTTGAACAGTTGTCATAGCATTCGATCTGAGGAATGAGCCCCTCGTGTGTAAATGTAATAAGAGTATTAACTTTATCTTTTGAAATATCAAAGCAGATTTTTGTATTGGTCCATTCGTCGGGCTTATTCAGAAAGCTAAGATTGCTATCTGTTACCAACCAAACAATTTTTTTATCCGGAATAAGCTCTACCAGTTTTTGTTTGGAGTAATGCATCCCGCCACCTGCTTTGAAAGAAAATTCATCATTTACTGCATGACTTTTTCCTAAGATATGTTCTTCATATAATCCCGACCACCATTGTTCAATGTTCAGTAATAGTTTAAAAATGGCTTCTGGTGTTTGTGACGACTGAAAGCTGTAAGTGAAATTTTCTTTTTTCATAATGAAATGAGTGACTAAGTATTCGTTTCTTTTTCTTTGAACAGGGCATCTACTAATTGTTGTATCCTTGGTCCAATCACTAAAATAGCAGGAATGGCTACCAGATAGGCTATTCCCCACGAGCGTAGCCAGATCTTCCAAAACATGTTGGTATAACCGATATTTATGGAGATCAACGTAAAGGAAATAATCCCTGTAGTTACTATACCCATTAAAAGAGCAAACGCTATTTTATGTTTCATGTGCTTATTTTTTTATAAGAGCTACCTGACCGATATGATATTGCATATGATTGGTACGGCCAATCACTACATTTAATCTGTTTCGGTGCGGTTCTTTCATAAAATCTTCAGCCGACACAGCACTGTGTTTTTGAAACCATTCATCAGTGCTCAGGCTGGCAAAGTGTTTGGCTAATTTTTCGTTCACCTCTTTCCAGATAGCACGTACTTCTTTTACAGAAGGCATGTCAGAAACAGATTTGTCCGGTTTATTCAAAAAAGTATCTTCCAGATGTGCATACGTTTGTTCTTCTAAGTTTAATAGTGGCAACATTCTGTCGTGTACCAATGCTAGGTGCCCTACTAAATAGATACCTCTGTTTCTGCCGGGAGCGACTTCCTTTAACAGATCGTCATCACTGAACGAATCTAATAATTTGTTAGCGGCTTCCATTCTTGCATTCCAGGCATCGAGTACAGATTTTACCATGACTTGTTTTGCTTCCATGTGTTTTGTTTTTAGAGTGTGATAGAAATATAGTAACAAATGTATGACTATATCAGGCAATTAGAAGTGTGTAAAATAGACATTATAAAGGGTTGATTTGGACATATAAATAACATACATTTGTGGCATTATGAAACATGTTTCTATACTTATTCCCGAAGCAGATCCAAATTTAAGCAGCATAGTTGGGTCTTATAAAGTATTAATGAGAGCCAATAAATATTGGACTGATCAGGGCAAACGACCGGTTTTTTCAATTCAGCTGGTAGGAACTTCCAAACATGTGGATGTACATGACGGATTATTTTCAATACATCCCAATGCAACATTAAAGCAGGTGCGACAAACAGACCTGATCATTATTCCTGCCATTAAACCAAATTACAAGGCTTCTATTACCGCTAATAAACAGTTTTTTCCTTGGATAGCAGATCATTACAAGAAAGGGGCAGAAGTGGCCAGTATGTGTACCGGTGCATTTTTGCTGGCATCTACAGGTTTATTGAAAGGAAAGAATTGTTCAACCCATTGGATAGCGGCTGATTCATTTAAGAAACTATTTCCGGATGTGAATGTTGTAACGGATAAAGTGATTACCGATGAGCGAGGAATTTATACTAATGGCGGGGCTTATTCATTTCTTCATTTGCTCTTGTATTTGGTAGAAAAATATTGCGACAGGGAAACAGCGATTCATTGCTCTAAAGTGTTTGAAATTGATATCGATCGTGAGACACAATCGCCCTTTACTATATTTTCAGGACTAAAAGATCACAGGGATGAAGAAATCAAAAAGGCACAATTATTTATTGAGAAACATGTGAGTGAAAAAATTTCGATCGAAGATCTTGCCAGTCAGTTTTTTATTGGCCGCAGAAATTTTGATAGGCGTTTCATTAAAGCCACCTCCAACACTCCGGTTGAATATATGCAAAAGGTAAAGGTGGAAGCTGCCAAACGTAAGCTGGAAACCAGTCGTGAAAGTGTGGATGAGATCATGTATAGCGTGAGCTATTCAGATAATAAGGCTTTTCGAACAGTGTTTAAAAGAGTTACCGGCTTGTCGCCTTTGGAATATAGAAATAAATATAACAAGGAAGCGATGAAGTTGTAAAAGGCTTATTGCCTGAGACTTTTTAAACGTTTAATAACCCTCGAAATCCTCTGGCGGCGTAGTAAGATTCTGCACCGTTATGATACATGAAAACGGTATCGTATCGGCGATCGCAAAAAACCGCACCTTTAAGTTTTCGGATAGATTCGGGTGTTTTTATCCAGCTTGAAGTTTTGAGATCGAAGCTTCCCAGTTGTTGTAAGCTGCGATATTGTTCCTCTGTTAACAGATCAATTCCCATATTGTTGGCCATCGTAACAGCACTGCTTTTGGGTTTGTTTTCCTTTCTTGAATCGAGTGCTTCCTGATCGTAGCAAAGGCTTCGTCTTCCTGTCGGACTCTCGGCAGAACAATCATAAAAAATATATTCGTTAGAGGATTTATCATAAGACACAACATCCGGTTCTCCACCTGATTTTTCCATTTCATTCAACGACCATAGTTTTTCAGGTTTGGATTCTAACTTTGCCTGTATTTTAGACCATTCAAGGCCTTTGTGACGATTCGTGTTTTTTTCGAAGCGCAACTTCAGTACGTTCAATAGTTCTTCGCGTTGTTTTAAGGAGAGTTCTTTTTTCATAATAATAATTGATTAAATGGTTGAGGTGATTTTTCGATCGGCAGGTCTGAAATACCAGGAGATGATTACAAAGGCAGTTTGAAACAAAGGACCTAAAATGGCTTTCCCACTGTCGCCCACTGCTAAATGAGAGATGAAGGCGCCCGTCAATAAAAAAAAGAAACCGGCATAAGCCCACTCTTTAAGCAATTTAAATTTGGGAAGTAAAATAGCAATAACGCCCAGTATTTTCCAAATACCAATGATATACAGCAGATACAAGGGATAGCCAATATGTGTCAGAAGGTCATCCATTTCTTTTACATGCAGCAGTTGTGAGATGCCGCTTGCCAGCATTCCAAAGCTTAGCAAGGCGGTAGCAATCCAGTAAATTATGTTATGGCTCTTTGTCATGTTATATTATTTTAAATTGGTTACAATTGTTTGAAGCCTGTCGTGTGCCATACTCAAGCCATAAGCAAAAGGCATTTTCAGAGCCTGAGTTCTGTGTTCCGGAGACTGATAAATAGAATGAATGGTCAGTTTGCTTGTATGGTTGGTGAGTTTTTCAAATTCCAGAAATTCGAGTTGTACTCCATGTTGGGTGTTCTCGAACTCAAATGTCCGTATGATTGTTTGATCCGGGATGAATTCATGGATTGTCCCGTTAAATCGATACTTATTGCCTTTTGGGTCGGTAGTTTCAAATAAGTAACTGCCATGTTTTTTATTATCCAAATGTAAAACGGTTGTTCCCATCCATTGCTCTATAATTTCGGGTTCAACATAGGCTTTGAATAGTAATTCCAGTGGCAATTCAAATTCTCTGGTAATTACCAGATCCTGTTTGCCTTCTTCGGCGTTGACTTTTGTTTTAAGTTCCATCGTTTACTTTTTATGTTTTTTCATGATACTTTCTAATTTGTTGAATCGATCGTCCCACATTTTTTGAAATGGCTGGATAAAATCAGCAACCTCTTTCATCTTTTTAGGATTGAAGTGATAATACATTTCTCTTCCCTGTTGTTCCTGTGTAAGAAGCTCGCACTCAGTCAGAATTTGTAAATGTTTTGATACGGTGGGTCTTGCCGTATCAAAGTTGGAAGCAATAGCGCCGGCAGTCATCGATTGAGAAGCTACCAAAAGGAGGATAGTTCGTCTGGTTGGGTCGGCAATAGCTTGAAATACGTCTCGTCTTAAGTTCATTGCGTAGTTATTTGGCTACAAATATACATGTAGTTATTTAACTACGCAAACAGTTTAACTGTTTTTTTATTTTTTATAGTTAATGATAAGTAATAGCTTTTTACCGGATTCTTCAAATTTGTAGAGAGTTTTTCTGATATTTAAACTTTGAAAACTTACGCAGATTAAACAGTAGATGGATTCGTTATCACATATTATTATTGGCGCCGCCATTGGCGAAGTATGTCTTGGAAAGAAAATAGGACGATGGGGCATGTTATTGGGCGCCATTGCCAAAAGTATCCCTGATTTCGATCTGTTTTTTACCGGCTTAAGTGACCCCCGAGCCTATATGTGTGATCATAGGGCACACACTCATTCGTTGTTTATTGAGGCGCTTTATGCTATACCTATCGCCTGGCTGTTGGCCAAACTATTTAAACAAAAAGTGTCTTTTAAACGCATGCTTTTGTTTATGCTGGCATGTTTATGGGGTCATTCTCTGTTGGATTGGTGTACTAATTTTGGAACTCAGCTACTGTTGCCTTTTACCAACGAAAACTATTCACTCAATACTCTGGCCATTGTGGATCTGTTATTTACATTGCCGATGTTCGTTATGGTATTGATGGCTGTTTTTTACAAAAAAAATGCACAACGAAGAAACAAATTGGCTCGGGTGACGCTCATATATTGCTTTGCGTATTTGGGCCTGACCTTTATTAATAAAGTACAAGCCAATAGTTTGGTGGAAGAATCGCTTGCAAAAAATAATATTTCTGCAACTAATTATATGACCAATCCTACCATGCTTAATAATGTATTGTGGTATGGAGTAGGGAGTAATGATAGTACTGTTTTTATTGGAGAATTTAGTTTATGGCACAAGCAAAACCCTGTTACCTGGCATAGCTATCCGCGCAATCAGCATTTAATGCAGCAATGCAAAAGCAAAAAAGATGTAGAAGTATTGAGATGGTTTAGCGACCCTTACACCATTGCACAAGCCAACGGAGACACATTAAATATGTATGCCGCAAAATTTGGAAGAACCAATATGCAGGAGAGCGAACTACAAAAATCAATTGTATTTCATTACAAACTCTATCAGGCCAATGGCGTTGAAATGATGGGAATGGAACAGGCCAATGAAAAGAACATGAATTTTAAAGAAAGCTTTATTGATTTGTGGGAAAGGATTTGCGGAAGGCGATATTGATGGTTTAATTTCTTATTTCCTTCGGAGGTATGAAAAGGTTTTTGCTTACCAAATATATGGTATGAGCCTATAAGGAGTACGTTTCGTGTAGTCCAAATACCCATGCAATTCTTTAATTAATGATTTGTCTTCGATCGTTGTTCTTATCACTAAGATAATAATGGCAACAACTATAGGGATCGAACTCCATAATGACCCTGTTAAAACCGGAAAGCCTATTAATGAGATGATCATGCCTAAATAACCGGGATGTCGAACTATTTTATATATGCCGGTATCACAAACCGCATGCCCTCTGTCTGCTTGTATACGATACACAGCAGAGAAAAACTTGTTTTGTTTTTGTGCGGTTAAAAAAATGCCATGACCTGCCATTGTTATGAATGCTCCCAGACTATTTATCTGCCAATTAACTTTAGGCGACCATTCAAACCTTCCGGAGTCGAGTCCTGAAAGCACTATGGAGATAACAAAAACAATAGCTGACAGCCCTAGTATTAATTTATCCCAGGATGCCCCTTGGGCAGCGTTTGAGCGTTCTTTTAAAAGATCATCGTTGTGCTGTGTTACTATAAATGTCATTAGTGTTGTCATAACAGTCGTTGAAAAATAAATCCAGCCTGGTATATAGTTTAGTTTGCCGGCACAAACAAATAGTAATGTTGTAAAAAATACGGTTGAACCGAAGGCTCTTAAGAGTAGTTTTATTTTTTCCATTTTGTGATTGCCATCATGTTACCCTGTTCATTTCCATGAAAACCTACAGGGACTCATCTATGGAATGAGTACTCAAAGGTACAACCTTTGCTTCGCAATTTCAAAACTTCTTTAATATGGATAATTGACCTAAATGAAATGCCTCATGGGATGCCATATAAGTAATTAAGCCGTGCAACGTTTTATCCGGGATGGATGTTTGAAACGGTGGGGGAGATTCTAATGTTTCGTTTGAAATAGTTTTCAAACATTCGGATAATTCGGAAGATACCACACCCCATTTAAGTTTGATCTCATCTATGGTAGGAAACAATGATGTTATTTTGTTGGAAGAGCCTTTCCCAAATAGGCTATTAAACTCCTGATTTGAGGCATCTCCGGTCAAAATACTCAATAAAGTCATTCGTGTATTTAGAATATGACCGGCCACCCATTTTATAGGATTTAAATTATCCGCTGCTTTCTTATTAGATTGTTCATCAGAGATAGAGACTAATTCATTTAAAAACCAATTGGTTTGTAATTCAAATTGAGCTATGGTAATAGATGTATTCATAAATATAAATTTGGAAATGTTATTCTGCTATTATTTTAAGACTGGCCAGAGGCGGTGCATTTTTTAGATAATCAATAAAGTTATCGCTGATACCTATCTCTTTTAGTACAGATTCTGAATAAGGAGTGTGGTTTGGAAGAGTTTTTCCTTCCTTGAAATATTTTGGCAATTGTTTATTACCAATAGCGGCACGTCCTATGGCAACAATATCTGCCCCATATTCCATTGCTTTTTCAGCGTCTACGCTACTTAAAATCCCACCAACTCCAATAAGGGGTAAGGTTGAGGTAATTTTACTTCGCAAATAGGACAGAGCAATTTTGTCAGGATATTTGCTGGTGTTTGCAGCATAACTCATGTGTGAAGTATGAACATAATCAATACCATCTTCGGCAAGCCAGTTTATTATTTGAATGTTCTCATCAATGTCTAATCCGGTTTCTAATCCCATACTTTCAAAACTCATTCGAAAGCCAATTATAAAATCTTTTGGTACTTTTTTACGACAGGCTTGAACAACTTCACGCGCAAAGCGGGCACGATTTTCGAGATCTCCTCCGTAGTTGTCGTTTCTCAGGTTTGTCATTTTGCTAATGAACTGAGTAAATAAATATCCGTTTGCCCCGTGAAGTTCAACCCCATCAAATCCTGCTTTTGAAACACGCTCACAGGCATTGGCAAAATCAGAAATAATATCTTCAATCTGTTTAACGGATAGCGTTTCCGGAGGAACAAAGTCTGCAATCATTGGCATCGCATAACTACTGGCACTATGCGGTTTAACTCCGGTCAATGATTCAATAGCCCTTGATCCTCCATGACACAACTGAATGAGATGAATACTGTTGTGAATTTTCATTCGTTTTGAAAGTTGAGTCAACCCAACAATCATATTGTCGTTCCCCACACTTAGCTGATTATGAAACGCAGTTGAAGTACTGGAGATGGCAGAAGCACAACTAATAATTAAGCCATAGCCGTCTTCCGCAAGTCGTTCAAGCCATGCAGATTCTTCTATACTAACTGTTCCATCCGGACTGCTTTGTTGCGTTGTCATTGGAGCAACCGCTAATCGGTTTCTGATGATCTTCGAATTGAGCGGAAGTGGTGAAAATAATTTTGACATATAATATGTAATTTTGGATCAAAGTTATTTTACTATTTCTACCTTTGCAAGTAGTTACTGAAATGTGAAGTAGTGACTAAAAGTAAAGTAATGCCTGAAATCAACACATAATGAGTATAAATAAATTAAAAAAAATTACAAACACAACCTGCCCAATCAGAAATACCATTGAATTGATAGGTGGTAAATGGACTTTTTCAATTATTTACATTTTATTAAATGGAAAAAAAAGATTCAAAGAATTAGAAAGATCTATTGAAGGCATTAATACGCGTATGTTGGTTAAAGAACTAAAAATGCTTGAAGCAAATAAAATTATAAACAGAAAAGCTTACGCAACAGTTCCTCCTACAGTAGAGTATTCTTTAACCGAAAAGGGAAAAGAACTTGAGCCTCTTTTAAACCAAATTAAAATTTGGGGTAAGAAAAATATTTAATACTAGCTAATAGTCACCTTCCGGACTCAAAATTTCTTAATACAGGCTGAACGTATTATTATTTTCTTTCATAATTCAGCAATACAATACCGTCTTTCTCGAACACCCGGCTTGATAGTAGTTTTAATTCCAAGTTGCTTTTTATCCCTTCAAAAATAGAAGTGCCTTTGCCTAAAGCAATCGGATCGAGCATAATGGTGTAGTTATCGATAAGGCGGGCATCAGAAAGCTGAGTGAGAAGACTTCCACTGCCCAAAATAGTTATGTTCTTTGTTGTGGACTGTTTTAACTGCTTGATTTGTTCTATAATTTCTCCGCTCATGATGGTTGTATTTTTCCAATCCGTTTCTTTCAACGTATTTGAACAGACAATTTTTTGAGACTTATTCATGTTTTCTGCAACTATTGGAAATAACTCTGCAGCCATGGGTGATGGCCAAAAACTGGCCATCATTTCAAATGTTTTTCGTCCGAAAAGCAATATGTTATCGGCACTTGAAGCATCGTTTGCAAATTTAGCAGCTTCGCCACCGTGGGGATGCCAGCTTGTGTCCTCGTTTTGGCCTTTAAAAAAACCATTAACGGTAATAAATGTGAAAGAAGTTAGTTTGCTCATTTGTTTTTTTAGCAAAGGAACAACGGTAATTTTTAAAAAACATTGACCTGAGTCAAAAAATCATTTTGATTTCAATCTGCTTAAGGTTTCCTGTTTGATGTCAAGATAAGAGGCTATGATTTTATTGGAAAGGCGTTGTACGACTTTGGGATTTTCTTTAATTAACTGGTCATACCTTTCTTTTGCCGATAAGGTAACTAAACTTTCAATTTTTCTATTTTGAAATGAATAAGCCATTTCCATTATTTTTAAATAGAAATTCTTCCACTGAGGAATTTCATCAACCAGGCGGTAAAAGTCTTTATGACTAATCGCTAAGAGTTCTGTTTCTTCCAAAGCATCAATAAATTCGAAAGATGGTTTTTGAGAAATGAAACTTGTAAGCGCAGTTCCGATGGACGGTTCAATCATTAAGTATCTGGATTTTTCATGCCCCTGTTTTGTGATAAAATAAGTGCGAATACATCCTCTATTAATGAAGTAAAACTCCTTTGAGATCTCCCCTTCAGCCAATAGTATGGCATTTTTTTTAATTAATCTTGGTTCAAAACAATCAATGATCTTGTCGAGTTCCCGCGCATCAAAGGGGGAGAACATTTGTATGAGTTGTCGGAGGTTATTTTTCGCTTCCATGTATAATATAGTTGCAAACTTAAGGAACTAATTCTTTATTTTAACCTGGTGGTGCTCGAACAAAGATGAAATGGATGTTTACTTATTGTATTTATTGTAAGAATTCGAACCAAAAACCCCTGATAAATAAGGCTTTATCAGGGGTTTTTGCGAGTTGGATTTATCGAACTTTTTGGATGATTTCAAGCGGTTAGAACATTAATGAACTCCCGTAGTTGGAAATCTATCCTATAATCCAAAGAATCATAACCTAACTTTTATAAACTAAGGCATAAATTCTAGATTAGGAACGTGAATTTTCAGCTGTTCAAATGAAAATGCGCTTAAAGCACAAAAATTGTCCATCGCTTAGCCATAATCATCCATTTTAAAACAGCGCTTCTTGCTACATCTTTGCATCGTCAATATTGACAAACAATTTAAAACTTAATAAAATGCAAAGAATTATCGCACTTAACCCTGAAACAACAACAGGAAAATCAAAAGAATTATTTAATGCTGTTCAAAGTAAATTAGGAATGGTTCCTAATATGATGAGAACAATGGGGAATTCTCCTGCAGTATTAAATGGTTATTTATCATTTAGCGGAGCTCTGGGAGAAAGTTCTATTGGTGCAAAATTAGGAGAACTCTTAGCATTAACTGTGGCAAATGCAAATAGTTGTGACTATTGCAACGCTGCTCACAGTTTTATTGGCGAAAAGTTAGTACACATTGATGCAGCAAGTATTCAATTAGCTAAAGAAGGAAAATCAAATGATACAAAAATTCAAGTGGCTCTTACATTTGCAAGGACATTGGTTGCAAAAAAAGGAAGAGTAAGCGCAAGTGATGTTGATGTACTGAAAAATGCTGGCTACAGTGAATCAGCTATTACTGAAATAATTGCTCACGTTGCTTTAAACATTTTCACAAACTACTTTAATAATGCAACCGAAGTGGCAGTTGATTTTCCAGCGGTAGAATTAATAGAAACAGCAGTAGTATAATTAATTATTAGAATGGATAAGTTAATTTGCTTATCCATTCCTTTTAAAACGACTCCAACACATGGAAATTAAATTGCCAATACCACCATTTAATGTGGAAACTGCCTTGCAAAAAGTGCAATTAGCAGAGGATGCATGGAATACAAAAGATCCGGAAAAAGTTTGTTTAGCCTACACTATCGATGCCGAATGGAGAAATAGAACGGAGTTTATTAATGGTAGAGAAAAAGTAAAACAATTCCTAAAGCGTAAATGGGAAAATGAACTCAATTACAAACTTAAAAAAGAATTGTGGGGCTTTAAAGAAAACAGAATGGCTGTTAGATTTGAATACGAATGGCATAATAAAGCGGGGCAATGGTTTAGAAGTTATGGAAATGAACTTTGGGAATTTAATGAACAGGGTTTGATGCAAAAAAGATTTGCCAGCATCAATGATTTGCAAATTAAAGAATCTGAACGTATATTACTCTAACTATTTACAATGACAGAACATACCGTATTTACACTTATAAATCCTCAAAATGGCAATCTTGCGTTTAAGATATATGCCTTTGACGATGCCAGTTCCTTTGACCATTTACAAAGGTTAAATTATTATTCGATGATTTTAGTGATAAATGGCACAGTTCAACTAAAAGCCGACTTTTCAGATTATCAAATATCAAATCCTAGTTTACTTTGTTTTTCGCCTTATCAGCCATTTATGGTTTCTGAATCGAACAAATTACAAGGCGTGGTTGTCCATTTTCATCCTGACTTTTTTTGCATTCATAAACATCACAAAGAAGTTGCCTGCAACGGGGTGTTATTTAATAATATATATCAACCGCCATTTGTAAACTTAAATGAAAGTCAAGTAAACAGTTTTTTGCTATTAATAGATCAAATGAAAGTGGAAACACAAAAGGTTGCCCTTGCTCAATATGAATTATTAATTTCCTATTTAAAAATATTTTTAATTAATGCCTCTCGAATAAAAGTAGCTGAGCATCCAAACATAAGTAGTAGCCTTGATGTTGGCGCAGAGCCTTTTATATTACAAAACTTGAAAAATGCTATTGAACAGCATTATAAAGAAAAACATAGTGCCAGTGATTATGCAGAATTATTAAATATATCTCCCAGTGCTTTAGCAAAAATAAGTAAAACACATTTTAATAAAACACTCACAGACTTAATATCAGAGAGAATTATTATTGAAGCAAAACGCGAATTATATCTTACATCAAAAGCGGTGAAACAAATAGCCTATGACTTAGGATTTAATGACGAACACTATTTTAGTAGATTCTTTAAAAAGAATGCGGAAATTTCCCCACAAATTTATAGAGACACCGTAGGTTTTGCAAGGGCTGAGATTTAACAAAAAAATCAAACACATTAATTCGGATTATTTTTATATGTTTGAAATCGAGAGTTTACGGTCTTTAAATAGTTAATAAAAACTAAAACAATTATAAAT
>JACQAK010000143.1 GCA_016194985.1 Bacteroidota bacterium | reverse complement strand
CCCTTTGGATTTCAGAGCATACAAAATTGGGGATAATATCAAAGAGAATATGAAAGCCGGTGCTGATTATAAACCTGCAGAGTATGAATCAGGCTTTATTTACGAGAATTTAAAAACAGGAGAACAAAAACATTTCGACATGAAAAATTATCCATGGCAGGACACCCTAAATTGGAAATGGATCGCCACAGATAATGTATTAATCCATGACGCTGTAAATCCTCCAAAAATTGTAGATTTCTCTATTACTGATTTAAATGGAAACGATATCAAAGACAGTATCTTAAACAATAAAGATTATATGTTTTTATTGGTTTGTTATGATCTGGCAAAAACAGAAGACGATGAGACCTTGCAGGCTAAGATAAATGATTTATATAAACTGGCCGATTCTGATCATGTAAAAATGCTAGCCTTAACAGCCGGTGATGCCAAACAAATTGATGATTATAAACATAAACATCAGGCATTATATGATTTTGCCAATGCAGATGGTATTGTATTAAAAACCATGATAAGAGCCAATCCGGGATTAATATTAATTAAAGATGGTACCATTATTATGAATTGGCACCATAACAATTTCCCTACTTACAGTGATGTGAAACAGAAATATATGAAGTAAATTTATGAAGACAATCAACCTGATAATTGCAATAGTAGTATTAACTACATCCATTGCTAAAGCACAAAGCACAAGAATTACTTCATACTACGATGTAAATGATAAAAAAAGTTACTACATCGCGTGGGATGTGAAAACAGGGAAATCCGTCCAGTATTATTGGAATGGTTCAGACCATAAATGGGATTCGTTCGAAATAAATTTACCGGCACAGCCCGTACCGGGAGCATTAGGTAATATTATGTTTGATGTTTATTATGACCATAAAGATGGTGCGGCATATTATATTGCCTGGGATACAAAGACCGGAAAATCAATACAGTATTATTGGGATGGATCAAATCACAAATGGAGCGCTTTTGAAGTAAACCTTCCTGAAAAACCATTACCCGGAAATACAGGCGAAGTAATGATTAAAAGCTATTATTCCACAGAAGATGGCCAGGCTTATTACATCGTGTATGATACCAATGGAGGAAAATCCGTTCAGTACTACTGGAATGGTAGCGATCATAAGTGGAACGCTTTTGAAATTAATTTACCCGCACAACCTTTACTAGGCAAATAATCAAACCATTAAAAAGCCGATGAAATTCATCGGCTTTATTTTTTATAATATTTCCTGATATATTCAATAGCCTCTTCCTGAGTTAATACCGCAAAATTACGATAACGATGATGCACATCAATGATTTCGTCGATAGCGTCTTTTACCAACGCTTTATTTTCCCAGGTATTTAAATCAGCAATTACCGTTTTTAAACAACCTTTCTTATACGCTATTTGTCCAATCACATGCACTAAGGTACTTCTTACCCTTGCTGTAGTATCATGCTGCAATTCTTTCAACAAGGGCAGAATATCCTGAGGATGAGTTCTTCCGCGTAATTCTATCCCATGACAAATTTCACGGCGTATTTCTTTATCAGGATGATACAGGTATTGCTTCGACCAGTTTAAAACAGGAACCGGATTTTTCTCACTCATTTTTTTAACAGAGCCTATCACGGCATTTCTCACCGAGTGATGATCGTCAAATAACCCGATTTCAAAAAACGATTGCACTGTTTCGAAATCCTGCTTCCCAATCTCTCCTGCAGCATTAATAACTGTTTGCCGTATATGAGCAGATTCCTGTTTTAATAACCGTTTAAGAACAGAAATAATCGCAGGTTGCCATTCCTTGTGTTCTATATATATTCTGCCGACGGATAGGTATGCCGATTTGCGGATGTAAGTATCCTCATCCGAAAAATAATTCACAGTCTTACTGAGTGGAGACGAAGCCTTGATCTGTACTTTTTTAACCTCGGCTGCAATGTGAGCTTTAATTTGTTCAACCAATGCAGCTCTGTCATCTTTCGAAAGGTCGTAAAAGCTCATTCTAATCTTTCTTTCTGGTTAACCTTTCATATTCCTGTTCAATAGCATTATGATTGGAGAATACATAGGCGTTTAAAAACATATAAGCTAAAACAACTGCCAGTGTTAAGGTGGGAAACATTGGCCACGGCAAACCTGAATCCGGATCCTGATGATCGGTAAAATACCAGAACAACCAGATAACTATGGTAAAAATAATATAAGCATATACATATCTTTTGAACTTAGCGCGCTTTTTGGCAAGCTCCCATAATTGTTTTTCTCTTTCGGTTTCCATGATCTGTTATTGTTTAGCAGAACGATTGATTTTCTTTAATTCCTGTTCAGCCTCTGCCCTGCCCCAGGCGGGATATAAATTAGAGTCTGATTTATAGCTTTTCATTTTTCCAATACCAATTCAAACACGGGTTTAGCTTTTTTTTCGCCACCGCCCAGGGTAGGAGGCGTATTTAAAATTGCTTTTCCTTTCACAAAATGGGCTCTTGGATTAGAGTCGTCCAGTTTCAGAGCTTCAGCGGCATACTTGGAAGCCATTAACCCGAATTTTTGTCCCCTTTGCGCTTTATTTACATTAATACGGGCAGCGGCAATCATGGATTTTAAAACAGATACCTCCGAATTATTTTTACTTAAAGAATCTGCTTTTCGGGCAAAGCTCTCTGCTTTATCACAATATGTATCAATCTCTTTATTTTGTTTTTCAAAAGCGGCCAACACATGGCATAGCCCGGCATAGTAATAGGTTAACCATTCCTTTTTTTCTAAAACAGCAAGCTTCTCAAAGCAATTGGCGGCATACACAAAATCATTGGCTGTTTTAGCGGATTCAAATAATGCAATATCTTTTTTTAAAGTCTCTTTATAACCGGCACTTTGAGACCAACTCATCAAAGGGACGATCACACTCAGTACTATTTGCAGTTGATATAAATTAATTAACTTCACTGCGCAAATATATTTAGTTTTACGCCATATAACAGCATGAAGCGCTGTTTGATGATATAAATCACGCTATTTAGCGACTAAATAATGTTAATATTTTGTTATTAACTAAAATAGTATTACCTTTGCCCCGCAATTAGATTTAATATTTGCATCCAATACATTGTGATCGCGCCTACGTCGGGCTATAAATGTTCACAGCTACTGCGGAAATTAAATCTCTAGAGCAGCTAGTAATAATAATTTAAACAAAAACAAATGACATTTCAAGAATTAGGCTTGGAGCCAATGCTCCTAAAAGCCGTGACCGAGATGGGCTTCGAAAATCCTACGCCTATCCAAGAACAAACTATTCCTCAGTTGCAAGGAAAATCTACCGACATGGTAGCATTAGCACAAACAGGAACAGGGAAAACCGCAGCCTTTGGTCTGCCTTTATTAACTAAGTTAGATCTAAACTCTCGCTTTACACAGTCTTTAATTTTAGCACCAACCCGCGAGTTATGTGTGCAAATCAGTAAAGACTTAATTAACTATTCAAAATTCCTTAACGGACTAAGAGTAACAGCTGTTTACGGTGGTGCGCCTATTATGGGGCAAATCCGCGATTTAAAAGCAGGATCTCAGGTTGTGGTTGCCACACCGGGCCGTTTAATTGACTTAATCGAGCGTAAAGCTATCGACTTATCTCATGTAGATGTAGTGGTGTTAGACGAAGCGGATGAGATGCTTAATATGGGCTTTAAGGATGATTTAGATGAAATTTTAAGTAACACTCCTCCTACAAAAAACACCTGGTTATTTTCGGCCACCATGCCGCGCGAAGTTGAGCGTATTGCCAGTAAATATATGGAATCTCCGTTAGAGATCTCTGTAGGCAAAAAGAACTCGGGTAACGAAAATATTCAACATATTTATTACACGGTTAACCAACGTGATCGTTATGCGGCTTTAAAACGTATTGCCGATTTTTATCCGGATATTTTTGGGATCGTATTCTGTCGTACAAAAGCAGAAACACAGGAAGTAGCCGATAACCTGATTAAAGACGGGTACAATGCAGATGCATTACATGGCGATCTTTCTCAGGCACAACGTGATTTAGTAATGAAACGTTTCCGTAGCCGCACGTTACAAATGTTGGTTGCTACAGATGTGGCAGCTCGTGGTATTGATGTGAACAATGTAACACACGTTATTAATTATAATTTACCGGAGGAAGCCGAAAACTATACACACCGTTCAGGTCGTACAGGCCGTGCCGGTAAAACAGGTATAGCCATTGCGATTGTTACTCCACGCGAAGTCAATAAAATTCGTGATATCGAACGTATCATTCAAAATACATTTACAAAAGCAGATGTTCCGGATGGTGCAGCCGTTTGCGAAAAACAATTATTTAACTTAGTCAACAAATTACATACAGTTGAAGTAAAAGATGAAGAAATTGAAAAATATCTTCCAAAAATTTACGAAGAATTAAAAGATTTGTCGAAAGAGGAATTAATTAAACGTTTCGTTTCCGAAGAGTTTAACCGCTTCTACACGTACTACCAAAATTCTCAGGATTTAAATATCTCTAACGAAGGCGGTAATAATGGCAAAACAACCCGTTTCTTTATCAATATGGGTCAATTAGATGGCTTTAACCGTAACTCGATCAAGGATTTCCTTGTAGAGATTTCAGGATTAAATGCCCGTTTGATCTTCAATATTGATGTTAAAAACTCCTTTTCCTTCTTTGAAACAGAGAACAAATGCGTTGATGAATTCCTGGCTTTAAACAAAAAAGGCATCGAATTTAATGCCCGTGTGATCTCTTTTGAGGTTTCTAAAGCCAAAGCTTCCGGCGGATATGGCGAAAAACGCTCATATGGAGGAGGATCAAGAGAAGACAGAGGCAGATCATCATACGGTGGCGGCGAACGTAAATCTTACGGTGGCGGAGAACGCAAATCTTACGGTGGCGGAGAACGCAAATCCTATGGCGGTGGCGAAAGCCGTTCGTATTCAGGAGGCGGAGAACGTCGTTCATCTTTTGGAGGTAACAAAGAAGGTGGCGAACGTAAGTCTTACGGAGGTGGCGAAAGACGCTCATTTGACAAACCAAGCGGAGAAAAATCCTTCAGTGGTAATCGTGAGGGTGCTGAACGCAGAAAGCGTTTTACCAAATAATAACTATTTCCGGCCTATAACGCAGATTTCGCCGATTAATGTCAGCGAAATTTGCGGGATTAGCCCAAAAAACCAAAATAAGCAAAGCAAATACATTATTTTTTGAAAAAACACGACTATTTTTTGTAGGTTAAAAAAGAAATACTATATTTGCGTCCCTATTTTAAGGGATAACAATTTAAGAATATTATAACATGTCACGTATTTGTCAATTAACAGGTAAAAAAGCGATGAAAGGAAACAATGTTTCTTTCTCTAACGCTAAAAGCCGCCGTCAGTTTAAAGTAAATTTAAAAACAAAAAAGTTTTTTGTTCCTGAAACTGGAGAGTGGGTTACGCTTCGTGTATCTACATCAGCAATTAAAAATATTAATAAAAAAGGAATTTTTGCTTGTTTAAAAGAAGCTGTAGAAGGCGGAATTTTAGCTTAATTCAATAAATAACAAAGAAAATGGCAAAGAAAGGTAATAGAATTCAAGTGATTTTAGAGTGCACAGAGCACAAAGACAGTGGTAAACACGGGACATCTCGTTATATTACTACTAAAAATAAAAAGAACACACCTGATAGAATTGAGTTGAAAAAATACAACCCAATCTTAAAGAAAATGACTGTTCATAAAGAAATTAAATAATCCATTAAAATTAAGATACAATGGCAAAGAAGGTAGTTGCAACATTAAAAACTGGTAAAGGAAATAGCTTTACAAAAGTGATCAAAGTAATTAAGTCGCCAAAAACTGGCGCTTACGCATTCCGTGAGGAAATCGTTCAAAACGAATTAGTAGCTGATTATTTGAAAAAATAATTAAGACCGATTGATATCAAAAAGCTCCTTCCGAAACGAAGGAGCTTTTTTGTTTTAGATAATTTGGGGTATAGAACGCAGATGACAAGGATTAAGCAGAGTTTTACTGATTTTATATAGGTGATATATGATTTAAATACAGCAAAAATAAATCATACAAAATCATAACTATCTGCGCCATCAGCGTTCCATTCCTTTTATTTATGTTCCATAATATTTAATACATTTGTACCCACTAAACACGACACACTACATCATGGGATTCTTCGATAAATTATTTGGTAAAAAAGAGAAAGAAAGTTTAAACGAAGGTTTATCAAAAACCAAAGAAAGTTTTTTTGGAAAACTCGCTAAAGCTGTTGCCGGAAAATCAACCGTTGATGCCGATGTATTGGATAACCTGGAAGAAGTATTGATTAGCGGTGATGTTGGAGTTAATACCACTTTAAAGATTATTAAGCGTATTGAAGCCCGTGTAGCTGCTGATAAATATGTAGGAACAAACGAATTAAATAATTTATTAAAAGAAGAAGTTGCCGCATTATTAACCGAAAATAATTCAACAGATACCACGTCCTTTGAGATCCCGAAATTGCCAGCTTTGCCGGGCGGAGAAAAAACACCTTATGTAATCATGGTAGTTGGTGTAAATGGTGTTGGTAAAACAACCACAATCGGAAAATTATCTCATCAGTTTAAAAAAGCAGGTTATCATGTGGTGTTGGGTGCAGCAGATACGTTTAGGGCAGCTGCCGTAGAGCAATTAACCATCTGGAGTCAACGCGTAGGCGTGGATATTGTTTCGCAGGGAATGAATGCAGACCCTGCCAGTGTTGCCTTTGACACATTAAGCAGTGCCAAAGCCAAAGGTGCAGATGTTGTGATCATAGATACCGCAGGACGTTTGCACAACAAGATCAATTTAATGAATGAGTTAACCAAGATCAAGAATGTGATGAAGAAAGTAATTCCAGATGCTCCTCACGACGTGCTATTGGTTTTGGATGCAAGTACAGGACAAAATGCTATTGAGCAATGTAAGCAGTTTACAGCAGCTACAGATGTTACAGCATTAGCATTAACCAAACTGGATGGTACAGCCAAAGGAGGCGTTGTCATTGGCATTTCCGACGAATTTAAAATTCCCGTAAAATATATTGGTGTTGGTGAAAAAATGGAAGATTTACAGGTGTTCAACCGAACTGAATTTGTAGATAGTTTGTTTAGTCAGAACTAAACAGTTTTTACCTTTTTATAATCTTCGTATTATATTTCTAGACTTTTTTGTATCTTTCAATAGTACTAAATACCATTTTATGACTTTTTTATTTCCGAGATTAAAACAATCTATCATTATAGTATTAATTATTGTATGCTCAATTAATACATTTTCGCAAAAAAAATACCCAAGCTTGTTATGGGAAATATGGTTAAAGAATATGAAAGATATAGGGTTATTGGAACAGCTGAATAATCCTAATACTTATGCCAACGCTAATTTTTATAAAGATGCTTTTAAAATTGAGCTGCCCGACAATAAACGATATGCCGACATTTTATCAAACGACCCCGATATTATTAATAACTTATTGTACAGAAATAACAATAACAGAAATGATCACGAAGAGTCGACATACATTGATTTATTTATTTACAAAGCAGGTTCAAAACTGGATAAAAAGATTGTAAGTCTCGAGGATTTTAAAACGTCCTTAATAATGGCCACTAAAAGCACCATCAGAGATCCTAACGAAGTATATGACGAAAGCAAAAATAAAGTGGATTACCGTAAGGTACAGGATGATATCAATAATGCTTACCGAACAGGTGATCTGGATTTGATTGATAGCTTAACACAATTAACCTACACTACCAAAAATACTCAAAAATACTTAATCGAAGACCGTAACGTTATTTTGGCTCACAATATTGATTCTGTTAGTAAAACAGGCAGCTTGTTTGCCGGCATCGGGGCAGCCCATTTACCGGGTAAAAATGGGGTGATAGAACTTCTCAGAAAGATGGGATATACTTTACGTCCCATTTCAAATACTGCCACAAAAAAAGGCACCAAACAAAAAGAAAAAATAGAAGCCATTATCAAAAAATGGCCTTCATCCAAACATTACTCCAAAGACTCTCTGTTTTCCTTCGAGCTGTATGATGCACCTATCAGTATTGCTAATTTAAAAGGCTATTCATTTGCATTAACAACCGACATGGCAAATGGGTCATACTATACTATCGCAAGACAGATCTCCTATGCGCCCATGATGAATTACAACGTTGATAAACTGATCTTAAAAATAGACAGCTTATTATACGAAAGCATTCCGGGAAAAATTGTCACCAAAAAGAACATTGTAAGTAATACGGGTTTAAAAGGGATCGACATTGTGAATAAAACCAAACGAGGCGATTTCCAACGTTACCAGATTTATTTTACCGACATTGAAATGATCGTTTTTAAAATGAGCGGAAAAGGAGAGTACGTGACCGGAGCTGAGGGAAATCGCTTTTTTGCATCAATCAAATTCACGCCAGATGCCGGTACAAAAGCCATCTCTTTTTCTCCACCCACCAAAGGATTTAGCGCTACTATACCTCCACTCTATAAATATAACAGTAACAAAAAAACCGGGATACAAGGATTATCAGAAGAGTTATTTGCTTTTGATCCTACCTCAAAGAATTGCACAGGCATGATGCATTACTTTTACCACGACTTTAACTATTTAGAAGAAGACACATTTGAATTAAACATTTTATGTAATAATATTTTAAAAAACTTTGGAGACACAGCCAATATAACCAGACAACTCACCAGAGAACAAAATTTACCATGTATTAATTTTTCGGGAACAAACACTAAATTAAATCAAACCCTGTATGGAAAATTATTAATAAAAGGCGTTCATTATTATTTGGCGTATGCGATAGTAGATAAATCAGCTCCTAAACCTGTAGAATATTTCAATTCCTTCAAACTGATGGATTTCAAGCATATCAATGAATTAAAAGAAGTTACCGATGATGATTTTGCCTTTAAGGTGATTGATGAAATCGTACCTGAAGACAGAAATCAATTACAGGAAGGGCTTGCCGATTTCTATGCTCAGATTCAAAAAGAAAAAGACAGTAAATTGATCAGCAACGCGTTTAATTTCGAATCAAAATCAAAAACATATTATTCTCCGTCATCCGGAGAACATGTGAACATTGATTACGAAAAGTATAATGATTATGATTACAGGGATCCCAAAGAATATTGGGAAGACATCAAAAAATATTTAAAGTCTAACACTTCATTTATCGTGTCTCACCCGGTATTTCATAAATCCGGTGAAACAGAAACGCTGGAAGTGATCTTAAAAGATACTGCCTCCACTAATATGATCAAAAGAAAATACATTTTAAAAGATGGTTTATTGTTTTGTTTATCAGCTGTATGTGACTCTACAACAGGCACTACAGGCTGGACTGATGGTTTTTTAAAATCATTTAAACACAAAGACACCGTATTTACAAAGCCGATTTTTGAAAATAAAGTTCCGGCATTATTAAGAGATCTGACATCAAAAGACACAACCCTAAAATATGCCGCTAAACAAACTTTAGCAGCCATTGCCATCAATAAAAAATTCTCGAAACTGGTTATTGATTTCATTAAATCACCCGATTTTTTAAAACTGGACGAAGAATCGAGAGCAATGCTGTTGGTAAATGGTGGAACTTTAGAAGATGAAACAATCATTCCTGTTTATAAAACATTATATACCTATTATGAAGACAGTAGCTATATGCAGATTTGCCTGATAAAAGGATTAGGATATTTAAAAACACCAAACAGTTACAATACTATATTTGATCTGCTAAAAAACAAAACACCTTTAACCGGTAGCGAAGATAATATTGTAGATGTTCTAAGTCCTATATATGATTCTTTACAACTATGCGCTAATTATTTTCCCGGGTTGTTTTCGTTAACCTCGTTTGAAGAATACAAGACGCCTATCTATAAATTATTTTCCGATCTGGTGATCAGAGGAATTATTCCCCCTTCCAAATATCAGGCAAATCTGCCAAATTTATTGATGGAAGCCGGTAACGAATTAAAACGTTATAACACCTCTTCCAATAAATCGTCAAAAAATACCAATTCGTATGATGCACAGGAAGAAGCAGACCGAATGGCGGATTACCTCAGTAACATGTATAGCGAATCAGCTGACAGCACAAAAAAAACATATCCAAGCTATTCTACAATGATTGAAAATCATGCCGCCGTGTTAGCTCCATTTTACCAAACTAACCCTGGAGTAAAACAATATTTTGACAAATTATTTAAAATAAAAAACGAACAGACTCTTTTAAATATTTATCTCATTGCCGCAAAAAACAACATTCCTGTAAATGATACCGTTTGGAAACATTTCAGTAATAACAATCAAACCAAGCTTAAAACCTATAACGAACTCAGCAAGCTGAAGCAATTACACAAATTCGACAAAACGAAATTATCTCAGGAAGAATTTTGCAAAACCAGCATAGAGATCAGTCTTGAATATGAAGGATACTCTGAGGATGATGAGAACGTTAAACAAAAAAGCAAACCGGATAGCATAGCTTTTTTAAGAAAAGAATATGTGAAAAATAATCGTGAGGAAGGCTATATCTATTTTTTTAATAGAATAGACAATAAAACAAAAGTGAAAAGCCTGGCTTATGCGTTTGTAAAAAAACAAAAAGATGATAAAATTACCACTCAAATAGATATTACAGATATCAAAAGAGTGATAGATATAGGAAAAACAACGGAAGATATCATTACCAGTATATGTTCCGAATTCTATTTTAAAAACAGGTTACGCTATATTTCCGAGAACAGTTATTCCAATTATTCTAATTTATATCAGGAATAATAAGGTTATTAATCTCTTTTAAAGCTTAATCTCTCCCCTTTTTTAGTTTCATTAAATACGCCGTTATCGTACACCAAATGCCCATTTACAAAGGTTTTATGAATGCTTGAGGAGAATGTATATCCTTCAAAAGGACTCCAGCCACATTTATAATATAAAGATTCTTTAGTAACAGGTGTTGGCTTATTCAAATCAACCAATACCAGATCGGCAAAATAACCCTCGCGGATATAACCACGTTTTTCTATTTTAAAAATATCCGCCACATTGTGAGACATTTTCCTAACGATCATTTCTTTGGTTATTTTATGCTGCTTATAAAATTCAAGCATAGCTAAAATCGAATGCTGAACTAATGGGCCACCGCTTGGCGCTTGCAAATAAGGCAATTGTTTTTCTTCCAGTGTATGCGGCGCATGGTCGGTAGCGATAACATCTATTCGCCCATCTAATACCGCTTCAAATATATGTGCCCTGTCGTATTCTGTTTTAACGGCCGGATTCCATTTAATGAAATTTCCTTTTTTATTATAATCATCATCATTAAACCATAAATGATGGATGCAGGCTTCTGCTGTAATTCGTTTTTGTTTCAGGGGAATTTTATTGGTAAACAGATCTAATTCCTTTGCAGTTGAAATATGCAAGATATGTAAACGGGTATTATGTTTTTTTGCTAATTCCACAGCAAAAGAAGATGATTTAAAACAAGCTTCTTCATTACGAATAACAGGATGAAAATAGGCCGGCAGATCTTCTCCGTACTCCTCCACAATTCTCTTTTGATTTTCTTTGATCATTGGATCAAATTCACAATGAGTGGCAATTAAAGCATTCGCTTTTGAGAAAAATCCTTCCAGTGTTTTCTCATTATCTACCAACATATCGCCGGTACTGGAGCCCATAAAGAGCTTTAATCCGCATACAGTCTTATAATCTACTTTCAGTGTTTCCTCTAAATTGATATTGGTACCTCCCATAAAGAACGAATAATTAGCCAAAGAGCATTCTTTTGCCCTGGCATATTTCTTTTCCAATTCTACAATTGTTACTGCCTGAGGAACGGTATTGGGCATTTCCATATAGGTTGTTACACCACCGGCAACAGCAGCCTTGGCTTCCGTATAGATCTCTCCTTTATGCGTTAATCCCGGTTCCCTGAAATGCACCTGATCATCAATAGCTCCGGGAATCAATAATAAACCTTCTGCGTCTATAATTCGTGCAGAGTCATCTGTTATATCTTTATCGATCCTGGAAATGATGCTTCCATCTATTAATAAATCCGAAACAAAGGTTTCATCCTCGTTTACAATAGTGGCATTTTTGATTAAGATCTTGCTCATGTTAATTTTTTAAAGAGTCTAATACAGTTATTTCTACTTTGGTAAGTCCTGATTTCACAAAATTCAATTGTTTGGCAGCACGTAACGTTAAATCTATACTTCGTTTCGATTTTTGAGGAAGCCTGTCATTAATTTTCACAATCACTGTGGAATCATTTTTCAGGTTTCTTACCAAAACATATGTGCCAAATTTAAACTTTTTATGAGCCCCTGTTAAACTATCGTTCGAAAATTTTTCACCGGAACTGGTTTTTCGTCCATTAAACTTTTTAGCATAAAAACTGGCCGTTCCTTTTGATACATGAACGGGGGGAATACTGTCCTGACAAAACAACTTGTGGCTAAACCCCAGCAATAGCGTTATAATTAAAATAACTCTCATATTCAAAGCTACATCATTTTGAGGAATTTATTGTCAAAACCGCCCGAAAAAGCCCGTCTCACTTAACCTATTTTAACAGGAATCGCAAAATAAATGCTTAAAAATGACGCTTTAAATAATGTAACAAAATAGTATATTAGCACACCGTTTATGGGCAAAAATTTAGTCATCATACCTACTTATAATGAAATCGAAAACATCGAGAAAATGATTCGAACCGTTTTTGGTTTGTCCCGTGAATTTGAATTGCTGATTGTGGATGATGGCTCTCCGGATGGTACTGCCACTAAAGTAAAAGAACTGCAACAGGAATATACCGGTAAATTACATATTGAAGAGCGTAAAGGCAAACTGGGATTAGGCACCGCTTATATTCATGGATTTAAATGGGCATTGGCCAAAGATTATGACTACATTTTTGAAATGGATTGCGACTTTAGCCATAATCCCAATGATTTGGTAAGATTACTGGAAGCCTGTGAAAAGGGTGCTGATGTTGCTGTTGGTTCCCGCTATTGTAAAGGTGGCAAAGTAAGCAACTGGCCAATAGGCCGTATTCTAATGAGTTATTTTGCTTCAGTATATGTTCGTATGGTATTATGGTTGCCTGTAAAAGATACCACTGCCGGTTTTAAATGCTATCGCAAAAAGGTATTACAAACCATTGATCTGGATGCCGTTAAATTCATGGGGTATGCTTTTCAGATAGAAATGAAATACCGTGCCTATAAAAAAGGATTTAAAATAGTGGAGGTGCCAATTATGTTTACGGATCGCGTATTAGGCGTTAGTAAAATGAGTACAAAGATCTTTAAAGAAGCATTTGTAGGTGTTGTACAAATGCGTTTTATGAAGATGTAATGTAATTCCCCAATATTTAAATATAATTCAGCCTCTCTGAATATCAAAATCTACTTCACTAAACTTCCATTTACTCTCAATAAATCGGCCTCTGCTAATTTGATATTATACAGCGCCTGTATATAACGGGTTTGAGCATCTTCCAGATTCTTTTGTGTTTCTATGGTTTCCAGCAGATTGGATTTTCCGATTTTATAGCGCTCTAAAGCAATCGCCAAAACATCCTGAGAATCCTTCAAATTCTGACGTTCCATATCTACAATCTGTTTATTCAACACATAAGATTTATAGCTATTATACACCTGAGCGTCAACCTGAAGTTGAATTTGTTCGGTAAGGTATCGTTGATTCAAGAATAAAATATTTCTCTCTTTAACCAACTTACTGTTTTTAGTACCATTAAACAATAACCAACTGGCGGTTACACCTCCGTTTAAACCTGCCTGTTGATTCAAAAACACAATCCCTGCCTGGCTTTGAGCACGCGTGAAATTATACGCACCATTTAGTTGCACAAAAGGTAAATTAGCGGCACGCGCCTCCTTAATACTTTGCGAGACGATCAACTCATTTTGTTTGGAAATTAAAATAGACGGATTCGATTTTAAGATCGTCTTTTTTAGTTCATCCAAATTAGGATCATAATTTACGACAATAGAATCACTGGTGGCAAACTCCGTATCTACAGGCTTATTAAGCAAGGTATTGAGTTTGGTTTTAGCATTCAGCAATTGAAGTTCGAGTTGCAATAAGGTACTTTTGGCTTTATTTTCATCAGACTGAGACAATAAAAAATCTACTTTCGAGTCAGAACCAATATCCAATTTTAACTTCGCAATTTTTTTGCGTTCTTCATAAATGCTCAAATTTTGCTTCGCGGCTTTGATTAATTCCATGGTTCTTACAATATCATAATAAGAAGCGATGATATCATAAACGGTATTTTCCATTTGTTGTTTTAACTGAATAGCCGAAAGATCTTCATTCAGGCTTAATCTTTTTTTGATGGCAAACATTTTAAGTCCGTCAAATACGGTCCAGGCGGCATTAACAGAGGCCCCCAGGTTATTCGTCTGTGCACCCGATTTATCCTGAACAACACCGGTATTAAATTCCTGATGAGAGTTAAGATTCGCTGCATTAAAACTCCCGTTTAAGGTAACCGTTGGCGACATGCCCGCATTACCAAAATTATTTTGGGCCTTTGCAATCTCCTGTTGATTCTTAACGATCAATACAGCGTAATTTTTCTCAAGGCCAGTTTTAATAGCATCTTCTATCGTTAACACCGATTGTGCATACAATCCGCTTGTTATGCCCAATAAAATCAATCCTAGTTTATACAGCATCTTCATGTTCTTTAATCTCTTTTATATCATCCTGTTTTTTATCTCTTACCAAATAAGAGTAGATTGCCGGAATAACAAACAACGTTAATACCATTGACAATAACAAGCCTCCGATAATAACAATTCCCATCCCCATGCGGCTTTTAGATCCGGCTCCTAAAGCCATAGCAATTGGTAATGCACCAAGCATGGTTGCCAGACTGGTCATTAAAATAGGACGCAATCGTGCTGTAGCCGCCTCTATTAATGCCTCTCTGACTTTCATTCCTTTTTCGCGAAGCTGATTTGCAAATTCAATAATCAAAATACCGTTTTTGGTCACCAAACCAATCAACATGATCATTCCAATCTGACTAAAGATATTAAGTGTTTGATTGAAATACCATAACGAGAATAAGGCTCCGGATAATGCCATTGGAACCGTTAGCATAATAATAAAAGGTTCTACAAAGCTTTCAAACTGAGCCGCCAACAATAAATAAATCAAAACAAGTGCCAACAGGAAAGCGAATAAAATATTAGAAGAACTCTCCGAGAAATCTCTGGATGCTCCTGTTAAAGAAGTAGTAAAACTTTCATCCAATACCTGTTTGGCAATTTTATCCATTTCCTCAATCCCATCACCAATTGTTTTTCCCGGTGCCAATCCCGCCTGTATGGTTGCTGACTGGAAACGGTTATAATGATATAACTGAGGAGGGCTGCTTCTTTCCACAACACTAATGATGTTATCTAACTGAATCATCTGCCCAAGGTTATTTTTTATAAATAAATCTTTAATATCACTTGGATCATCACGATTCTCTCTGTTTACCTGACCTACTACCTGATACTGCTTGTCTCCTTTGATATAATAGCCAAAACGTTGTCCGCTCAATGCTAATTGAATAGTTTGTGCCACATCAGCAATACTCACACCCATCGTTTTCGCCTTATCGCGATTGATCTCAATAATCAATTCAGGTTTATTGAATTTCAAATTCACATCTACTCCCTGAAACGTTGGATTCTTATTAGCCAATTCTAAAAACTTAGGGAGCTTTTCACGGATCTTGGAAAAATCATTATTTTGTAACACAAACTGAATTGGCAAAGCTCCTTTTGGTCCACCACCGGAAGAAATGGATTGCTCCTGAATAACAAACACTTTCCCTTCCGGAAATTGTGATAAATTTTTACCAATATAATTAGCGATCTGATCCTGTGTTCTCTTTCTATCTTCTGCTTGTGAAAGTGCCAACCTCACAAAACCCGTATTTACAGCCCCCGAGCCTGCAAAACCAGGAGCGGTAACTGTTAAACAGACCTCTTTTTCTGCAACCGAATCGCCTACAAACGAAGATACTCTATCCATTAATGCATCTGTTGCTTCAAACGAGGTTCCCTCCGGCATGGTTACCAACATTCGCAACCAGTTTCGGTCTTCTAAAGGAGACAACTCTGATTTTAACTGCGACCCGAAAAAGAAAATAGAACCTGTAGATACAACCAGAATAACCAAAGCCCACCAACGTTTTTTGAGGAAATTAGTCACCGAATTTTTAAACCACACATCCATAGCCACAAAAAATGGCTCCGACCACTCATAGAATTTACTTTTCTTGGAATGATCTTTTCGTACCAATTTAGCATTTAACATCGGTGTTAAAGTCAATGATACAAAGGCTGAAATTAAAACGGCACCGGCAATAACCACTCCAAACTCACGAAACAGTCTTCCAACAAAGCCTTCCAAAAATATCACCGGCATAAATACGGCTGCTAATGTTAAAGACGTAATAATAACGGCCGTGTAGATTTCTCTCGTTCCTTCAATCGCTGCTTGTTGAGGGGACAATCCCTTTTCAAGCTTTTTAAAAATATTTTCGGTCACCACGATTCCGTCATCCACTACCAATCCGGTGGCCAGTACAATAGCCAACAGCGTTAATACATTGATAGAATAATCCATCATATACATGATGAAAAAAGCACCGATCAAAGACACCGGAATATCAATTAACGGACGAAATGCAATGACCCAATCCCTGAAAAACAAAAAGATGATGAGGATTACTAATAGTAATGCAATTACTAACGTTTCCCCTACTTCTGTAATTGATTTTTTAATGAATCGTGTATTATCTAATGCTATGTTAATGGTATAGTCCTTTGGCAAATCTTTTTTTAATTGTTCGTAACGCTTATAAAATTCATTTGAAATATCAATATAATTAGCGCCAGGAAGTGGCACAAGTGCCAAACCTACCATGGGTGTTCCCGATTCCTTTAAAATAGTTTCTTCGTTCTCTGCACCCAACTCCACCGTTGAAACATCTCTCAGGCGAACAATATTATTATCGCTTTCTTTCACAATCATGGCTTCAAACTCAGGAACTGTTGATAATCGACCAATCGTGTTCACTGTCAATTCTGTTGCATTACCTTCGATCTTTCCGGAAGGCAGATCCACATTTTCTTTATCCAAAGCTTGCCTCACATCCAATGGTGTAAGACCATAAGCCGCCAGTCTATCAGGCTTCAGACGAATACGCATGGCATAACGCCGTTGTCCCCAAATCTGTACGGCACTCACACCTGAAATAGTTTGTAAATTTTGTGCCAATACATTTTCTGCATAATCACTCACATCTAAAAGAGAACGCGTATCGCTTACCAGGGTCATTGAGATAATAGGATCCGAATTCGCATCCGCTTTCGAAACAACAGGAGGAGCATCAATATCCTGTGGTAATTGTTTTACAGCCTGTGACACTTTATCCCTAACATCATTGGCTGCGGCTTCCAGATTAGAACTTAAATTAAATTCAACGGTAATAACACTGGACCCCTGATTGGAAGAAGATGACAGTGTACGGATACCATCAATACCGTTAATAGCTTTCTCTAAAGGTTCTGTGATCTGTGATTGGATAACATCGGCATTTGCTCCTGTATAGCTCGTTCTCACAGTAATAACAGGCGGATCAATGGACGGGAATTCCCGGATACCCAGGTATTTAAAACCAATTGCTCCAAACAGAACAATAATAATGGAGAAAACCGTAACTAATACCGGCCTCTTGACACTTAATTCTGATAAATCCATCTTAGTTAACTGATTTTAATAATTTTAAAGGAGACTCTTTTTTTACAGCCAATAAACCTGTTGTAATCACGGTGTCTCCGGCATTCAAACCTTCTACAATCTGAATCTTTTCATCCGTACGAACACCAATCGTTACCATTGCTTCAGTAGCAATTCCATTTTTCGCAATAAAGACTTTTTGTCCTTTTAATGTAGGCACAACACACTCTGTAGGCACCATCAAGGCGTTTTTAGTTTCACCCAAATTAGCAAATACCTTTACAAAACTTCCGGGATAAAAATGAAGATCTCCATTATAAATAGCCCGTGCTTTTATGGTTTTGGTCATTTCATCTACCTTAGGTTCTATGGCATAAATAGAAGCTGTGTATAAATCTTTGCTGTCATTATTGTCACTCGAAAATTTTACACTTACTCCTTTAGTAAACAACCGACTATATTTTTCGGGTACAGAAAATTCCACATATAATGGTTTGATCTGAACCAAAGAAGCAATAGGAGAATTTGTATTCACGAATGATCCTTCGCTGATGTTCTTTAGTCCTACTATTCCTGTGAAAGGCGCTACAATGGTTGTTTTGGCGATCTGCGCTAAAATATAGGCCTGATCTGCTTTTAACGAATTTAACTCGTTATCCTGCATGTCAAATTCTTCCTGACTGATCCCATTAATAGCTATCAGTTTTTTTAATCGTTCCAGCTTTTGTTCAGATAACTGCACCAGTGTTTTTGATTTTAATAACTGCGCCTGAAGATCGGCATCATTTAATTTGATCATCACACTTCCTTTATTGATCGTTTCACCTTCTTTAAAGTAAATTGCAGTTACCTTACCACTTACTTCCGGTATAATATCTATCTGATTCAAAGCACCTATCTTACCTGTTGCAAATACATCATTATTAAAAACAACAGGTTTTACTACATAATAATTCACCGCTACAGGGGCTTTATTTTTACCTTTGGCAGAAACGGATTTATCTTCTTCCTTTGCAAAGAAAATAAATTTGGACGCTATAAGAATAGCAATCACAACAACAACGATGATCCAGTTTGGTATGTTCTTCATATATATTATAATTTAGTGATAGTGGTCTTTTTCTTTTTACGGGCTGTTTTTTTATAGTTAAAAAACAAATCGGTAGCTGGCAATTCCTTTAATTTGGAAGATAACTGACACATGACTTTATTAAAGGTGGCCTGATCTTCTTTCGGAATTCCTGAAAAAATTTCGGCATCAATAGCATTAAACGCTTTTACTATTTCTGCCGTTTGCTTTAATCCCTTTTTGGTAAGAACAATAAAATGTTCCCTTCTGTCATCCGGATTTACATTCCGATCCACAAAACCAACTTTTATCAAATGATCAATCACCTTTACCATAGCTGTTTTGTCGATTGCCAAATTATTGCAAAT
>JACQAK010000068.1 GCA_016194985.1 Bacteroidota bacterium | reverse complement strand
ATTTGGCAATAGGAGAAATAAAAAAGATGATCAAGGTGAAAACTGTGAAAAAAATAATTAGCGTAACCGTTGTTATTTTTTTTAACCTTCGGTTAAATAATTTCATTAAAGCAGGATAAGGGTTTTAAAAAGCGTAATTACGAAAAGCATACTTGCTTTTCGTTTAATGGATATGAGTGAATTTTGTTATTGAGCGGGATGATCAATAGCATATTTTTTTAGTAGCTCGCATAGGGAGTCATAATATTTTTTTAATGCCGGTAAATTTAATTCCGGACTTTTCTCATCAGGAATAGTTACCGGCATTTCATTTAAAAATTCTGTAAGTTCCGGATATTTATCTCTAATTAAATTAGTGATAGCCATCACTTTTTGGTTTAATGCTTTCTCTGTTTCCATAATGTTTTTTATTAAAGGTTATGTTTTTAATTCTTCAAAAGCCCTGTTGCAGGTTGTTTTTACTTCTGCAAACAAAATTTTTATTTTTTCGATGCCTATTTGCTCTCCTGCTAATTTCTCAATGTCTAATAAATCTTTTCCTATAAGCTTGTCCAATCCCACAAAAGGAATCGTTGATTTCATATGATGGGAAATAGATTTGATGGCGTTATAATTTATTTCTTCTATAGCTTGTTCCAGGTTTTTAATTTCTTCCGGATTTTCAGTTAAAAAAATCTGAATCATTTCCTGTATAAATCCTGTATCTCCTTTTGCCAGGTCGTTGAGATAATCGAGATTGGTTACTTTATCTGAAGATGTCATGATTTCCGTTTTTTGGTTATTATAAATCAACATTAAGGTATTTACTAATTAAATTTCGCAAGTCATTTTCTTGAATCGGTTTGGATATATAGTCGGTCATCCCATAGCTCAGGCATTTTTCTTTTTCGCCGGGTAATGCATGTGCAGTCATGGCAATAATTGGCAAATCCAGTTTAAGCTGTGCTCTTATGTATTCGGTGGCCTCATAGCCATTCATTTCAGGCATTTGAATGTCCATTAAGATAATCTGATAGGTATCTGTTTTTAGTTTTTCTGTAGCTAATTTCCCGTTACTGCAGATGTCAAAATCCAGTCCCCAGTCTTTTAGCATAAAGCCAGCCAATTTCTGATTCATTAAATTGTCTTCTACCACCAGCACCTTTATGTTTTTTTTGAGTTTTGTCTGTTCTGGTTTTTCAATATGTTTCTTTTCGATTTCTTCTTCAGCTTCTTCTGCTATTTTATAAGGGATCGTAAACCAAAATACAGAACCCTGATCTTTCACGCTTTCTACATTAATACTGCCTGATTGAAGTTCTACTAATTTTTTAGCAATTGACAAGCCCAGGCCGGTTCCTCCAAACATACGTGAGGTGTCAGACTTGGCTTGTGTAAAACGATCAAAGATCTCGGATATTTTTTCTTCTGAAATGCCTATTCCTGTATCTTTTACTTTAAACTGAATAGTGACATTTTTGTCGTCTGCATGGAGTATGTCTACAATAATGTCCACGGACCCGTGATGCGTAAATTTTAAGGCATTCCCAATCAGATTGATTAATATTTGTGTTAACCGTGTGGGGTCGCCCATAATCAGTAAAGGAGCATGATCCACAATTTTCAAATGAAGCTCTACTTTCTTATCTTTTGCTTGTCCTAAAAACATAGTTACTACAGATTCAAGTAGATCGTGAAGATTGAATTTAATTTCTTCAATTTTAACCATTCCTGCCTCAATCTTGGAGAAATCCAAGATGTCGTTTACGATGGCCAATAAATTTTCACCTGAACTTTGCACGGCATTGGCATATTCTTTTTGTTCATCATTCAGTTTGGTTTTATTTAAACGTTGATTAAATCCAATGATTGCATTTAAAGGCGTTCTTATTTCATGGCTCATATTGGCCATAAATTGTTCTTTAATGGTTGCGGCCTCTTCGGCTTTTTTCTGTGTAACAATCAGCTCTTTTTCAAGCTTTTCCCTTTTATTAATATCTCTGAACAGGATCCATACACATAAGGCCACCAGTAAAAAAGCAAATACATAAGCAGACGCATCCATTTGTTTTACCATGGCACTGTCTTTTCTGTTTCTTAATAATATTTCGTTGTATTTGATTTCTTCGATGGAATGTATTTTATCAAATTCACGTAATATGTCCATCATTAAAGCCCTTCCCTTACCTAATTTGATCAGTTCAACAGATTTTTTAGGATTAACCTGATACTGGAACATGATCTCATCAACAAATTGAATTTCAGCATTCAGTAAATCAACCAAATGATCTATCGCAACAATTTGTTCGGCATTTGGCGAAAGTTTTTTTAGTTCTCTGAATTTTAAAACAATATTCGTTAAATACTCTTCGTTATTTTCTAATAAACTATCGTTCCCGGTAAGAATGTAACCTTTTACCTTGCTTTCAAAAAAACAGACAGATGATTTGATAGATTCTATTTCGGTAGATAATTTAGTGCTTTTCAGCAGTTCTTCCTGAGAAGTGATGACATTATTGATACTTCTGTTAAGACCATACTGCACGCCAATTAATACAATCAGTATAAACGTAAAACCAATTGTTATTTTTAGTTTAATACCTATGTCCCAGATTTTTTTCATTTTCAGATCGTACAATTTTTTGCTGTTCTAACTTCTTTAAATTTAATTTTTATTTTGGTAGAATGCAATTTAATTAAGCAATACCTCTTGAACATTTAAGCCCCTATCATGTTTGCAGATAAGGGCTTAACTATTTAACTGATACTGTGTAATACAACCATTACGACTACACCCATCAATAAAAAGGTAAGAAGAAAAATGGCCATGAATTTTGATACGCCAAATTCTCTGACAATGATTCGGATAGGCTCTGTAATAACATGATACACTAATTTGGTGATTTTTTTCCACGAGCTGGGCCCTTTTATGACGTAGTCAATTGCGCCTGATCTGAACGATTGTATAGCTAACGAAATATCTTCATTGCTGGTGAGCATGATTACTTCTGTTTTCGGATTAATTTCTTTAATTTCTTTTAATACTTCCAGACCGTTTTTTCCATTCAAAAAATGATCCAGAATAACAATATGTGTGTTTTTGTCAATTTTTTCGAGACAACTTTCACCATCATAAAAAGTGCTAATGTTAAGATCAAGACCAAATCTGCTTTGTAGGTATTGTTTAAGAGCTACAACCATTGATCTATTATCATCTACGATAAACAGGTTTAATTTTTGCGTTTCCATTTGACCCTCCTTTTTTTAACTTATTAAACTTAATTGAATTGTCTGTAACAAAGTTAATTTGGAAGATCTCCGTATTGAAATCAATTCGGTAAAATGGATAATAGTATAGTTAATCGCCTAAAAATTATAGGTGATCCATGTTGCAGAAAGTGTAAAATAAACAGCGCTTAAATGAGGTTGATTTTCTTGAGCAATTCTTTTTTATATTGTTCACCAATTGGAACCGGGTGCTTACCAATGAAGGCTGTGCCTTCTTCTACCTTGTCGATATGATCCAGGGCAATCAGGTAAGAGCGGTGAAGGCGATAGAACCGTTCTACCGGTAATTTTTCTTCCATGCCTTTTAATGTAATATGAACAGTATATCTGCTATCTGTTGTATAGATATTTACATAATCGCCTAAAGCCTGAATATAGGTAATATCGTTTATTTTAATTTTAGTGAGTACAGAGTTTGAACGCACAAACACATAATCTTTATCCTTATCGTTCAATTCTACTTTCTGCCCTTTACTGTCAAATAATTCTTTTGCTTTCGAAACGGCCAGCATAAATCTTGATAAATTCACTGGTTTGATAATATAATCCGCCACACTTAATTCAAAGGCTTCTACGGCATAATCTGTTTTGGAGGTGATCAAAATAATGATCGGACGTTTCTCTAAATTCTTTACTAATTCAATACCTGTCATCCCCGGCATCTCTACGTCTAAAAACATGAGATCAATCGGTTCTTTTTGCAGGTAATTGTAGGCATCTATAGGACTCGCACATTCTTCTTTCAGAACTAAAGAATCTACCTGTTCGATCAATTTTTTTAGCGCTGTGCGGGCCATTTTATTATCGTCAACTATTATGCAATTCATCGTGTAGGATATATTAATGAAATTAAGACTAACCTTGTTTTATGTAAAGTTAAAGAATAATAATTAAAAGAAATGATTTAACGCGCATTAAATAACCAGCCGCTTGGGTCCATGGTTTTTTGACCTTTCCAGATCTGAAGATTCATGCTGGTTTTACCATCTTCGTCTAAGATAGTACCAATGGTTTGTTTGATAGTAACTTTGTCACCTTGTTTTACAAACACGTCACCTATATTGCTATACACACTTAAGTATTCTCCATGACGGATGATGATTAATTTTCCTCCGGTAGGTGAAATGGCTATACTGGTAACTTCTCCTTCAAAAACAGCTCGGGCCTGAGATCCTTTATTGGCACATATTTCGATACCGTTGTTGTTCATCATAAATCCTTTGATGGCCGGATGCTCATATTCTCCGTATGGTTGACATATAACACCTTTTACAACGGGCCAGGGCAGTTTGCCTCTGCTGCTCGAAAAATCTGCACCAACTGCTTCTGCTTCCGCTGTTAGTTCCGGAGCAACGGCTTTTACTTCAGGAGTTTCCGTTTTCGGTTTGGTATTTTTAGATTTATTGGTCTTATTTTTTTCTGCTTTTTCTGCTTTGGCAGCTTTCTCAGCCGCTATTTTAGCAGATTCTTCCTGTTGAAAGTACTTGATACGCATATACGCCTGATTGAAATTTCCGGCCGAAAATAAAAACATGATTTTCGTGTAAGAGTCCTGATTTCGCTGGGCAAAATAAATCATTTTGGCATATTCGCTTTTCAGTTTTTCCAAACTGGCTTTAAGGGAATTGACCTCTGCTACATTTTTTTTGATCTTTGAATTAATTTGTGCTAATTCACTGTTAATCGTGCCAATTAATTCTTCCCGTACTTTAATTTTAGTATTGATCACCACAATGGTATTGATCTGTGATTTTTTACTGGCTTTAGTTTGGCTTAATTGAGAATTCAGTTGTTTGATATCATCATTCAACTTATTTTTTTTACTCTGTAAATCCTTTTGAGAAGGTTGTGTTTTAGTTTGAGAGAAAGTAGGGGATGAAACACTTATAAAAAAGAGAATAAAGCATATATATATGCTATGGCTTATCTTTTTTAACAGGAATCGGGTCATAGTTCTTTGGTATGTTCAGCGTTAATTTTTGTGGCTGATTTATCTCTATGCGAACATAGTTAATTTTAAGGTCTATTTTCTTCTCTGCCTTTATCTCAATATTAACATTGTGTGGTGCAAAAACAGAGTCAGAGGCTAAGAATTTATCATAATGCGCATGAAAACTTCTATTGGTAGATACATCTTCAAAGTCGTTATTAATGATTTTGAAGTTATCCGGATTCAACCGCATGGTTTGTAAAGAACGTTTTAAGGAATCTTGTCCGCTGGTTATACGTCGTAATTTTCGTTTTCGTTCGGTACTTAACAGATATTGGCAATTTTCCCTGTCTATCACTGGTTTCATTTTACTGTCGTCATCGTCAAAATCGGCACTATTTCCAATTAAAGCAGCCTGTATCAGATCAAAATCCAAGTCGGCATTCAATAATTGGTTAATGTAATTGAAATCGCCTTTAAAGTATTGTTTTTTGACATACACCACCATTTTTACCGTATCTCTGGTAATTAGGAGTTTGGCAATATCAATTAATCCTACTGCCTGAATAGAAATCCAGATAGCGCTATCCCGGCGGGCTTTCACTCTGATATCCAGTTTGTGTTCTTCGCCATCAATGTTAACCTCTACATCTGCCTTCGTATTTATCCAGCTATAGTTTAATTCGTTTTCCTTAATGTGTTTTGATAGTGACTTGGCTGTTTTAAACGATAAGCGGCACTTGCCAATAGTGTCAACTGTAGGAACTGTTACTGTTTGTTGGGTGTGTTTTTTGGTTTTACAGGATAACATCAACAACATTAAGATGCTCATCAAAAAAACGGTAAAAGAGGTATGTTGTTGCTTAGTCATTTAATTTTTTATCGGCTATTTTTTTATCTAAAAACTCGGAGCCTCCTCCGGCAGATTTGGCGTCCAACCAATATTTTAAGGCTTCTTCTTTTCGGTCTAATTTATAAAGTACATCGCCGTAATGCTCTGAAATAGAGCTTTTAGAGCCCATTTTTGCAGCTCTTCCCAGCCATTCTTCAGCTTCCTTATATTTGCCCTGTTGATATAATATCCAACCGTAAGTGTCAATAAAAGAACGGTTATTAGGTGCTAATTCATTACTGCGTCTCGAAAATTTTTCAGCTTTTTCCAATTTTTCTTTACGAAGCGATAAAAAGTAGGCGTAATTATTTAGTGTTGCGGCATCATCCGGATTAACTTTTAAGGCATCATCATAGGCCTGATCAGATTTTGGATAGTTTTTAACGGCATTATAAGCATTTCCCAGATTCGTATAGAATTCCAATAATAACGGATTATTGTTGTAGATAAATTCAATCCCGTCTTCCAGAGATTGAATGGCAGTACTGTATCTTTGCAATTGAATATTAGCAAAGCCGTTAAAATAATAAGGAAGTGCATTATTAGGAAATAACTCCATCGCTTCTGAGCTATGAGCTTCCAGAGATTTGTAATCATGCAGGAATTCAGATTCCACATACATGAGTTGGTTCCAAACGGCAAACCTGCTTTTGTCAATTGCCATTGATTGGGCATATTCTGAACGGGCTTCCTCAAATTTTTTATCTTTCAATAAAAAATCGGCATATATGCTGTGAACATCTGCAGATTGGGGGTGAAGATTTAAGGCGATGTTACAAAGCTCAGATGCCTGTTGTTTATAGGTAGGGTTAACGTCTGATAATTCATAGTACGATGACAGGATCTTTACTTTGGTGTCAACATCTAAATCAGGGTTCTCAAAAGCCATTTTTACTTCTTTGTAAAAATTTTCTTTATCATTTTGTGATTTGTAATAGTCGGCCAGTGCTAAGTGAACCATTGGATTTTTTGGATCAACTTTCAAAATTTCTTTGTAAGTGTCCATGGCTTTGTCGTTCTGATTGGTTTCCTGATAAAACTCCGCTAAATAAGTATAATATCTTGCTTCTGTTTTGTTGGACTGGATCAGTTTTTTGAATTCAACTTCTGCTTCACTGTTTTTTTTGAGCTGGCGAAGGATCTTGATTTTATTGAGTGTAAAGGCTTCGTTTTGTCCGAATTTTTTTTCTATGTCGTCATACGTTTTATAAGCCTTTTCATAATTTCCACCATACATATATTCGGCAGCCAAACCCTCATAAAAATCAGCACGGTTAGGATAATTTTTAATTAGTCGTGCATAAATATCTGCAGCCTGAGAGAACTGACGTTTATTGTGCAAGCACTCAATATACAGTAGTTGATACCACTCATTTTTTGGGTCATCGTTGGCGCATTCTTTTCCAAATTTAAGTGCATTGTCATATAATCCATTAAAGCGATACACATTACCAAGTTCATATTTAACGGCGGCTGAGGAGGGATCAATCTTTAAGCATTCTTTAAACCGGCCTTCTGCAATTTCGATATTCCCTCTCATTCGTTCTTTACAACCTTCCACAAAATTATAGGCAAACGCGATCTGATCTTTTTCAGAAATGCCTTTTTCAGTTGACTTAGCTTCCTGTGTTGAAACAGTAGTTTGTTTTTTTGTTTTACAAGCTACTGCCGATACTACCAATACCGGTAACATCAGGTAGTAAAAAAATATGTGGAGTTTTAATTTCAATAAGTAGTATCTTTCAAATTATAGAGAAAGAGTGGTGTAATCACTTAGGCTTAAGTCTAAAGGTTTTCCTTTTACTTCTGCACCTTCACCAATCATGCTGTTTGCAATAATGGTATTGTTTACTTTGGTATTGGCTTGAATGATGCAGTTTTTAACCACCGAATCAGTAATTAAACTTCCGGCACCAATAGAAACATGGGGACCAACGATGGCATTTTTGATAGTCACATTATCGCCTATAAAACACGGTTCAATGATCAGGCTGTTTTCGGTAATGATGTTTTTTCCTTTTAAAGAAGGTTTTCCTTTATCAAATTCCAATACGCGTTGGTTTGTGTATACGGTAGCATCTTTATTTACGCAATCTAACCACTCGGTTACTTTTCCGGGAGTAAATGCAATGCCTTTTTGTTTCATGTTTTCCAAAGCATTGGTCAACTGAAATTCTCCTTTTTCGGTAATGTTATTATCCAATAAGTATTGCAATTCTTTTTTTAGATTATCACCATCTTTAAAATAATAGATACCTATAATTGCCAGATTACTGACAAATGTTTCGGGCTTTTCCACAAAATCAGTGATGACACCTGCATCGTTTACTTTTACCACACCAAACTGACGAGGGTCTTCAATGCCTTGTACCCAAATTACGCCTTCCTGATTGGTATCCATCACAAAGTCGGCTTTAAATAAAGTGTCAGCAAAAGCCACTACTGTTTTTCCTGTAATGCTTTCTTTGGCACACATGATGGCATGAGCGGTTCCCAGAGCTTTGTCCTGATAGCAGATAGTACCTTTGGCGCCTTGTGACTGGGCAATTTTTACTAAGTTGTCTTCAACTTCTTTTCCAAAATCGGGGCCTATAATAAAAGCAATTTCGTCTACTTTTTCGCCGCAAACTTTGGTAATATCTTCTACCAATCTTTGTACTATTGGTTTTCCGGCAACGTTAATCAAAGGTTTAGGAACAGTAAGCGTGTGTGGACGCATACGTTTGCCTTTGCCTGCCATGGGTATAATAATCTTCATAAATTAAGTATAATCAGGTAATAAATAGCAACAAATATAATATTAAAAAGTTGAGATTTTGCCAAATTTATAGGGCAATCCCCGTTAAAATAACAGAAATAATCAACCTGAAAAAGTTAATTAGTGGATAAGAGGTAAATCTTACAAAGAGCCCGTTCTTCCGCCGTCTACAGGTAAATTAATACCGTTGATGTAAGAGGCAGCAGGTGACGCTAAAAAAGCTACGGCATTGGCAACTTCAGACGCTTCGGCAAAACGGCCCATAGGTATTTCGGAAAGCATTTCGTTGGTAACTGCATCTAAGGCATGCCCTGTTTTGTTAGATTTATTTTCGATGATTGTTTTTAAGCGAACAGTGGATGTGGCTCCCGGTAATACATTGTTAACGGTGATATTGAATTTACCTAGTTCGTTAGCCAGTGTTTTTGCCCAATTGGCAACAGCTGCCCTGATTGTATTAGACACCCCCAGATTAGCCAATGGCACTTTTACAGAGGTAGAAATGATATTAATGATACGTCCGTATTTCGCATGTTTCATGCCTTCTATACAAGCAGTAGCTAGAATATGATTACAAATTAAGTGATTATTGAAAGCGCTTAAAAACTCCTCTGTCTTTGCTAAATGAGCAGGTCCGGCAGGAGGGCCGCCTGTATTATTTATCAGGATATGAACTGTTGGTTGACGCTGTAAATAAGCCTCAACAATTTGTTTTAACTCATCCGGTTTACTAAAATCAACGCATAAATAGGAGTGTAATTGTCCGGCAGCCGTGCTTAATTCCTGTTTTGTAGCTTTTAAAGCTTCCTCGTTACGGGCAATTAAGGTAACGCTGGCTCCTAAGTTTGCTAACTCTAAAGCAATGGCTTTTCCAATTCCTTGTGTGCTTCCGCAAACAATAGCTTGTTTATGTTTTAAGTCTAAATTCATGATTTGTTTTTGTTTAACCGCAAAGTTCGCAAAGAGTTTTGCGAAGTTTGCAGAGAATTTTTTTATTATAGTTTATTTAATTATCTCATTTTCTTTGCGCAAAAACTTGGTGTTCTTTGCGGTTAAGCTTTTCTTTTAGTTTGAAAAAACTCTTTTAATATAGTTGAACATTCATGTTCTAAAACCCCTTTAATGACAGTTGTTTTAGGATGTAATACGGTTTGATTCACTTTACTGTATCCCTTTTTGTCGTCGCTTGCGCCGTACACTATTTTAGTAATATGGCTCCAATGTAAAGCACCGGCACACATAAGGCAAGGTTCTAAAGTTACATAGAGTGTACAATCGTTTAAATATTTTCCTCCAATAGCGTTGGCTGCAGATGTAATGGCCTGCATTTCGGCATGAGCGGTTACATCGTTCAATCGTTCGGTATAATTATGTGCTCTGGCTATTATTTTATTGTCGGCAACAATAACAGCGCCCACCGGAACTTCATCCGCTTCATAAGCTTTGCGGGCTTCTTTCAGCGCTTCGTTCATAAAATAATCGTCAGAGTATAGTTCCATAATTTTGTTGTCGGTTCGAGCGTAGCCGAGAACCAAATGAAGCATCTCGACTACGCTCGATGTAACATTATTTTTGTTGACTTAATGCCTTATTTAATCTTGTTATCACTTCTTCTTTGCCTAATAGCGCCAACATATCAAATAGCTGTGCACCACCTGCCACGCCGGTAGTTAATACACGTACCAACTGCATATCTATTTTACCTAATTCCGGTTCAACAGCAGCAAATAGATCATGAATGGAGCTTGTAGTCCATGTGTCAAGAGCTGCCAGTTTTTCGGTAAGTTTGGTATAAACTACTTTTGAATTCTCATTCCATTTTTTGGTCATTACTTTTTCATCATAGCTTGTTGGTGCCACAAAGAAGTAAGATCCTAAATCATAAAACTCGGTTACAAAATGCGCTTTTTCTTTTATCAATCTGCAAAATTCGGTAACGAATGCTTTGTCTTTTTTGATGCCTTTGGCTTCTAATAAAGGTATTACAGAATCAGCTAATTGCTCATCTGTTTGCATACGTAAGTATTGCTGGTTAAACCATTTTGTTTTTTCAGGATCGAATTTAGCTCCTGATTTATTAACGCGCTCAAATGAGAAGTTAGCAATGAGTTCTTCCTTACTCATGATCTCGCGGTTATCACCGGGATTCCAGCCTAACAGGGCCAGCATATTAATGAAGGCATCAGGTGTAAAACCCGACTCTCTGTATCCAACATATTTTTCGCCGGTACGTTCATCATACCAATCTAATGGAAACATTGGTAATCCTGATTTATCGCGCTTGGATAATTTTCCGTTACCATCCGGTTTTAAAATCAGAGGTAAGTGTGCTAATTGGGGCATTTCGGCTTCCAAACCTAAATAACGGTAAATTAAAATATGAGAAGGAGCACTTGGCAACCATTCTTCACCACGAACAGCATGAGTGATCTTCATCTCAATATCATCCACAATATGTGCTAAATGATAGGTAGGCATACCATCCGATTTTAATAGTACCTTATCATCTACCTGACTTGAGTTCACAGTAACCCATCCACGGATAATATCATGAAAACGAATTTCCTCATTACGGGGCACTTTTAAACGAACCACATAGGGTGAGCCGCTCTCTATTAGTTTCTTGACTTCATCTTCCGGCAAAGTCAACGAGTTTCGCATGTTTTGACGGGTAATGGCATTGTATTGAGGAGCTACTACTTTAGCAGCCTCCAAACGTTTACGCATCTCGTCTAATTCTTCAGCAGTATCAAAAGCAATATAGGCATGCCCCGAAGCAATCAATTGGTCAGCATATTTTTTATAAATACCTAACTCTTTTCGTTCGCTTTGACGATAAGGGGCATAAGGTCCGTCGCCAAAACCAACTCCTTCGTTTGGTTCAATACCGCACCATTTCAAAGAATTAATAATATATTCTTCAGCACCATTTACATAACGGGTTTGATCGGTATCTTCGATACGTAATACAAAATCACCGCCATGTTTTTTGGCAAATAAATAACTAAATAAGGCGGTACGAACACCACCCATGTGTAAACCGCCAGTTGGACTTGGCGCGAAACGTAATCTTACTCTTTTTTCCATAGGGTGCAAAGATAAATATAAAATTTAAACCGTTTTTAATAAAAAATGGGTAGCTTTAAATCAGTGAAAATTGGGATTATCAGATATTTTTTGATTTTTGGAGCCATTATTTTTGGACATCATTCCTATGCTCAATTAATGAATGTTGATTCCTGTTTAGCGGTTTTAAAAACAGCCAAAGAGGATACCAATAAAGTGATTTTACTGGATGCTATTGCCTGGGAAATAAGCTATTCAAATCTCCAAAAAGGAATCGATTATTCCAATCAGTCGTTTGACCTGGCAAGGAAATTAAATTACGAAAGGGTGTATCCCCGAATCTGTAATACTCAAACAGCTATCTATACAGATATGGCCGAAATTCCGAAGGCGTTGAACATTGCGTTGGATGGATTAAAGTATGCTAAAAAATATAATAATCTGAGAGCTCAGGTATCTCTTTATAATTCATTAGGAAATATTTTCTCTAAACGTAGAGATCAGACCAAAGCTCTGCACTACTATTTGTTGAGTGTTGAAACTCTGAAAAAATCTGATCCGGATAAATTAGCGGTTGCCGCTGTTGGAAACATTGTTGGAATATACACGACCTATAAAAAATTGGACAGCGCCATGTACTATGTTAATTTATGCCTGGATTACAATATCAAACACCATAATATTGATAGGTTGAGTAATAATTATATTTCTCTGTCTGAGATATATTATGAACTAAATGATAAAGAAAAATGTTTGAGGGCTGCCAATAATGCTGTAAACTCTTCTATTGCTATTAATGATGAATACACATTATCTCACTGTTATATTCAGTTAGGTAATGCCTTTTTTCTTAAAAAGGATTATAAACCTGCTATTGATGCTTATTTTAAAGCCTCTGCCTGCGCACAAAAAACAGGAGATATACCGGCCAAGGAAGTGATTGCCGAATGCTTAAGTGAGACTTATGAAGAAATGGGAGACTTTAAAAACAGTTTAAAGTATTTCAAGGAATATAAAATGTATAAGGATAGTGCATTGAACTATGAGGCAATACAGCAGGAGAAAAATGCAGAAGCTAAGTATGAGAATGAGAAAAAACAAAAAGAAATTGAGTTGCTTGGAGAACGTGAGAAACTGAATGAGGCGGCTAATCAAAAAAAGAAAATATATCTCACGGTGGCATTGCTGGGGATTGTTGTACTTGTATTTATATTGGTGATTCTATACAGAAACAATGTGTTGAAACAAAAGACCAATAAGGATCTGGAGGCATTCAATAAAGAAATAAATCATCAGAAAGAGTTGGTAGAAGTAAAGAATAAAGAAATCACAGATAGTATCAATTATGCTAAACGTATTCAGCAGAGCATCTTAACCAGTGATCATTATTTTAAAATGCATACCTCCGACTTTTTTATTTTATTTAAACCAAAGGATATTGTAAGTGGTGATTTTTACTGGGCTCTGAATCACAATGATAAGTTTTTGGTTATGACAGCCGACTGTACAGGACATGGTGTTCCGGGAGCAATGATGAGTATGATGGGTGTTAATTTTTTGAATGAAATTGTTAATGAAAAAGGAATAGCAGGACCTGCAGATATATTGAATCAATTGAGACGCGACATCATAAAGGCCCTGAATCCGGAAGGGAGCCTTATTGAAACAAAAGATGGAATGGACTGCTGCTTATGCAGTTTTGATTTTAATCAAATGAAATTGACCTACGCAGCTGCCAATAATAATTTTTATATCATCAGAAACAAACAGCTTATCGTTTCTCAGTCCAATAAAATGCCCGTGGGCGCCGGCCATAGTGCTAATGAGCTATTTCAGGAATATACGATGGATATTCAAAAAAACGATCTGGTAATTAGTTTAACAGATGGTTATGCCGATCAGTTTGGAGGGCAAAAAGGAAAAAAATTCAAGTACAAGCAATTGGAAGAATTATTATACACTAATGCGCATTTGCCATTGGCCGAAATTAAAACAAAACTGAACGATACCATCGAGTTTTGGAAAGGCGGGTTGGAGCAGGTAGATGATATTTGCATTATTGGTATACGTGTTTAAGAACTATTTGATCCTGCAGTTGCCGCAATCTGTATCAGAAATTAAAAATTAGAAATATGTCGATAAAGAAATTCAATCCCTTTTTGGTTTATAGTGAGCAATTACAGGAGCTATTGTCAAAAGCCGCTGAGCAAAAGAATCCGGCAGAATGGTTATATAAAAATAATGCACGGAGCGTGTTATTTATGCTGGAAGCCTTAACGAGGCTTCATAATAAAGCATTTGATGAAAAGTTATTTGCCAAATGGAATAAACGGTTTAAAAAACTGGAAGATGTATTCGGGCAAATTGATGATTACGCCGTATTTGAAAAAGAATTTCATACAAGTAAGAAAATTCCAGCGGAGGTTACTAAATATTTTACGGTTAATAAGTTGAAGTATATTGAAAAATGTAATCAACGATTACGTGAGAAAGACTGGCTGGCAGATAAAATGACATCATTTGATAATGCATTGAGTGAATTTGATGTAGAGTATAATCAGGAGTATATTGATGAATTAAAATTTGCCATGGCTGATGAAATTGATGCTATCTTATATTTTGTTCTTAAGTATGATTATCACTTTACCAAAGTAGAAGAGCAGGTGCATGAGCTGAGACGTAAATTAAGATGGTTGAGCATATACGGGCAAGCGCTTCATGGCTTGATCCAGTTGAAAAAATCAACTGTAAAATCAAAAACAGCTATCAATTATTTCACGAAAGATATCGTGAAATCTCCTTATAATAAATTGCCTGCAAGGCCTAAAAATACAGCTATTATTGAATTTGACCATGATTCGTTTTTTGCATTAAGCTGGTTAATTGCCGAACTTGGAACGTTAAAGGATAAAGGATTGAAAATTATTCAATTGGGGGATGCCATTTTCATTGCCGAAAATGTTACTCAGGAGCAGGCAAGGCAAAAAGCAATCACCATGCTGGGCTATAAAGGCGATGCAGAGAACGCTCTTTTGAAAGACGCTTCTGACATTGTGAAGACTGCGCTAGCAAAAGATAAAATAATAGATAAACTGCTTATCGGATAATAACCATTTTGCCAATCCCTTTTTTGAAGAAAGAATCGGCATCGGTAGGATTTTTCTCAACAGCTTTGCCATTGCTGCGGATATTTATTTTATATAGATACACGCCGTTAGCTAATTTATCTCCAAATTCATCTTTCCCGTCCCAGGCATACTCGGTAATATTGCGGCCAATGTGCAGATTTCCCAGTTCATTCTTGGTAATTTCTTTCACCACTTTTCCTGTAATTGTCATGATCTGAATATTGAAAATATCAGGTATCTCGCTACCGGTTAATGTAAACACAAAACGGGTTGATGTGCTGAACGGATTAGGATAGTTCAATACTTCTGTTACGGTTTGTTTATTAAGGATCTCAAATTGAATATTGTAGTCTACAGAACCGGACACATTTCTACTCCGGTCTTTTGCCTGAACAATTAATTTATATTTTCCATCCATGGCAAACTCAGGTTTCCATTCAATTTTACATGAATTGTTTGGTAATTGCGCAGGAGTAAACAGTAATACATTATTAAACGGAATACGTTTTTCTGTAGCCTGATCAGGATATTTAATGAATACATTAAAACTGGCAGTATCATTTAGTGCTAAAAATCTGTTTTCATCTTTTAGCGTTACTAATACATGAGGTTTGGAAGAAATAATATCACCATTTAATATATGTGTCCCATCAAATGTTACATCCAGCAAAGGGTTAATGTTATCTTTTGTAACATTAAATCCTATACGGGTAATGTTATTAAAATGGTATTGTTCCAACTGGTATCTGGAATTAGTTTCAGGATTAACATCTATCCACAAATAATTAAATCCGGGATAATTAAGACTGTTAAAGGCAATAGTATCAATCAGTACCTGACCCGGAACAAATGGTTTGGCTTTTAGTTTTTGCGGAAGAGGAGTATTAATGCCTCTGGCATCTTCAATCCAGTAGGTTACAACCAAACTATCGCTAAAATTAACAGTTCCTATATTTTCAATTGGTAAATGAACAATTAAATTTTCGCCTTCCTGCAAGGCTTGTGTGGAAGAACTATTTGTAAAGCCTTGTTGAGGATTAATTGCACATTCCGGAACCGGATCAAAAAGAACCTGCCATTTTTTTAATTGAGGTGCTATATGAAATGTATCATCTTTCATAAGGGCTACCAATTTTAATTTTGGATAAACAGTAGCGTCTATGTAATTAAATAAATTATACACGTCAAAATTATTTTTATAAAAAGTGGCTAAGGTATCTTTTGTGCCATTGCTTTTTATTCCTATTAATTTTAAGGAAACACTATCGCTTATATTGGTACTTTGACTGGTGTATTTCCAATGCAAACTGTTCCATTTTGAAGAAGGCCCTACAATTTCCGATTCTATAAAGCCGTGATCCCATTTTTGGCGCATGGTATCGGTCAACGAAATTTTACTGGACGGCGACGAGCCTATCACCTCATGTCCGCAACCGGGAAAAGGGTTACTTCGTTTTTTTCCAAAAATGATCATTGGCAGGGAATCGGATACACTTCCCACGCTATACCCACCGAAACTCTGAAAGGCCTGATATAAACCAGGGGTTGCTCCAAATGTACTGGAATGATGAGCATTACTGCTATAGGCTAGTACATAGCTGTTAACAGGTACTTGGTTTAAAAAGTATAAGATATGACTTTGCCAATTGGAATCTGAACCACAGTAAGTATATGGGCCAAAATCGAAGGACGCCCTGTTTTCATTAGCAAAAGCCAAACAATTATTATAAGGTGGTACAAATACACTTGGTGTGTAAGTAAGGGATGTCCAAGGATTTGCGGACACAGAATCAAATACGGCAAAGCTCCAGCCATCATTCAGATTAAAGTTGTAATTTGATTCTATGGTGGTGTTCAAGATATACTGTATGCCATATAGATCCGGACTTTTGTATTCGTTATTGCACCTGATACTTACTGTATTATTAAAGAAATCGAATCTGCGTTGAGGTTTTAAATACTTGATATATTGGTATCTGTCGTTCTTAAATTGATGGAAGTGTGCCTGAGCCCATCCGTTTTTTCCGGTAATAACCTGAAAAGAGCTTTCCCTCCATTTAATATGATCGGTTACCAGTACAGAATCTCTTGTGACTCTCCAAAAATAAACGGTGCTATCCGTTCCAATTAAATTCACAGTCCATGAAATAACTCCTCCAACACTATTAATGGTGGTTGTTCTGATTGGGTTTAAAAAAGTATCATTGGTGTCGAGTTGCAGAATATAATTTGCTGCGGGGGCAAAAGGATCGGCAGTGGATGCTTTAAGTACAATTTGAGAAGTATTTGGGACAATGGCATATTTGTAGGGAACAACAGGAATCACATCTCCGCCCGAAATAAATAAATCTACAGTACCGGTTGTTGAATTATTTGTTTCGGAAAGTTCACTGATTTCGTTATAATAATCGATAGTAACTTTAAAATGATTTAAGCCAACTCCATTTTCAAAGTCTTTTAATATAAAAAACTGCAGAGTATCGTTATTTTTTGGCGCTTTAACTTTATGAAAGAACGAAATAGAATCGCCATTAGGGAAATAACGTTCTGTTTTCACGATAAATGAATCGATAATAGCCTTGGCATTATTTTTTATTTTGATCATTATTCCAATCGAATCCACATAGGTAGAAGGATCTAACGAAACGTCCGCATTTTCGATGGCGTAATCGGGTTTGGCAAAGGCATTTAGTTTTACAGACGGATCGCCTTCCAGTGTCATCTCTAAACTGGTAATCTCCTGCAATTGAATATTAAGAGCCGCTGTTTTATTAGCGGCATTTTTGATGGCATCTCCGATTCCTTTATAATAGGTTTCGTAAGCTAATGATTCATACATTCCTTGTGTAAAGGTGTATAAAGGATTTACAACGCCAGACGACGACGATGCTATAAATCCTATACTTCCTTTTTTTTCGATTAAGGTAAAGTTTTCGCTGGTACTGTTGGCTTCCGGAAGATGTATGTCGCCTGAGTAACAAGAGTTGGCCAAAAATAAGGGATACTTGTTTTCATTATTATATAATGATGGATCATCAATAGCCTGATCAAATCCTGTAACGGATCCATGTCCAAAGAAGGTAATAAGGGATGTGCCGTAATTAATAAGTTTGGTTACAGAATCACTCACAGTAATCTGAATTGGCGCAGTGGTGTTTTTTTGAAAATTAAAAATTCGGGCGCCAAATATGGTATCTTTGATAATGTCTCCAACCGACGCTAAATAAATCTGAAAAGCTTGTTGCTGTTCCAGATTGGCACCACCGCTAAAATGTAAAACACGTTTATGCCAGTCCTGAGGAGGACCAGCAAATGCCAGACCGTCAGCGGATGTGCCTTCATGCGCTTTCACCTTCTCTAAATAATTTAAAACATCAATATCATTCTTTGCTGATATACGACCAATGGGAATAAAAGGAACGGAAGATGTTGTTCCGTGAATACCTGTTGTTAGGAGGTTATCTGAAGAAGGAGTTCCCATAGTAGGAATTTTGCAATTATTCCAGTTCGATGCATTGGCTTTTACCAGAGTATTTTTAATGGATTTACCAATCAGTAATACATATTTTGGAGGCTTAGGTAAATTGTAGCTCAGAAATCGGCAAAAGTTTTTGATGGCCAATGGGTTTTTAAGATTACCATAAGCAAACTGTTCGTATAAATCGTCTATATCGGCCAGGATAACATGGTGAGAACCTCCAGCAATACTTTGTCGGTATGCTCTATATTGATCAACAGAACTCATTAAACTTTTGTGAGTAATGATCACATAGGCAGAGTCGGTATTGGTACTGTGGTAATCTACAAAGGAGCCGGTTTGATTAACAGGTATTAATGAGTTTACGTTATTAATATTGGCGCTGGTAGTTAAAAAACATTCTTTTTGCGAACCTGAATTTGGTATTAATGCTTTTACATTGTTTCCCGTAACCTGAGTGGTAATATATTTATGGTTGGTAATATCATATAATAGAACCTGAGATGTACCTACCGTTACATTTTGAAGATCAAGATACGTTTTAGGAAGAGTAGGATTGTCGTTAATAAATAGCTGTTGCTCCGAACTATTCAAAAAATCAGGTAACTGAGGATATTTTAAATAGATATAATGAACCATAGCCGAATTAATATTGTTGGTTGTAAATGCAGGAGTAGCATTGGTAACCTTTATAAAAGATGTATTCTGAAGCCTATCAGCGGTAATCTGTTTTTCAACTAATAACTGATCGATGCCGTAAAATGTGGTATCATTTAATGTTACAGTGCTTCCTGAATTATCCAAATAATCAATTTTTATCTCATGGTCATAATTGTACCCAAGAGAAGCATACTCCGAAGTGCCCGAAAAACTTGATTTGATATATACCGGCAAAGAGGATGATGAATACACATTTAAATTTCCAAAAGCAGCTTGAATAGATTCCCCTTTATTTAAAGGATACCCAAAACCTTCGCCTTTTACATATCGGGGATCCGAAATCACTTCCAGATATGTAGTACCCAGCGAATAATCACTTTTATAGGCTGCTATCTTTTCCGAATAAAAATAAGGAGTTGGTGTATATCCTGTAAAGTTGACATCTGTTTCGGTAATAATACGTTTATTAGTTACAGAGGCATTCCAGGTTAAATAAGCAGCGTTTGTATCATTATACAAGGCAATGTATGGATTCGGTAATCGTGTTATATTGTAGTAAGCCGTAGAATCGAGTCCATAGGCATCATTTTTTCTGGCAAAAAATTCAATATAATCAGTAGGATTAAAGACATTATCCGACTCACCATTAATAGAAATGTATTGCTCTTCGCCTTTAATGAATACCTGAAAATTCTTAGGATTGAGAGAGCCCAGAGGAATTCCTGCATTAATAAGAGCGTTGTAATTAACTCTGTATAATCCGGTTTTGGGAATACTGATGCGGTAATATTTTTGAGAATAATCTATCCACTCATTTCCATACTGTTGAGCAGCCAGTTTTACTGTCGAACAAAGTAAGAAGCTTAAAATGAATAAACGTTTTATCATTTAACTATTTTTTTGTTGATATCGATCTTAACTGTAAAAATGTGAGAATATAGGGATGTAGACACATTTCCAATATTGGTCATCGCATAATCCAGAGCGAAAATTTTATATTTAAGACCTACACCAATATTGGGTTGTACGGTTGTTACATCATTTCCGGTAACATTTTTTGCTTTTTGAATATTTCCGATCCCTCCGCGAAGAAATATAAAGTTCTTGTAACCTACTTCTAATCCCAGGGCAGGTTCCATACTCCAGGCTTTGGTTTTTACAACCGTATTACGTTTCCCATCAAAGGTATTGATGAAATTAATCTCGCCACCCAAAGAGATTCTATCATTCCATACATACCATGTACGGGTTGCTCCTAAAATCAATTTTGGAACGGTAACTTCTACAGAGTTGCTGGGAATATCATTTCCGGTAACAGCAAAGGTTTGTTTCACATCATCCGATAAGTTATAGGTCCATGCATTGAATGTTCCCGTAATATCGCGTGCCATAGCAGCAAAGCGCCACTTTTTATAATCGTACATGGCACCTGCATCTAGTCCAAATCCCCAGGCACCGGCAAAATCCCCCAGTTTACGACGGATAATTTTGGCATTAGCGCCTATCTTCAAACCTTTCACTTTAACAATATTTCTGGCATACGACAGTAAAACGGCCGCATCTACCGCATTAAATGATTTTAACCGTGAGTAATCCACATTTCCATTAGCATCAATCAGTTCGGTTGTATTGGGGATATTATCCACCCCAAAGCGAATAAAGGTAATTCCTACAACACTATTACTATCTATGCGTTTCGATCCGCCAATAAAATCATATTTGGCAATACCGGCAAAGTATTCGGCATGCATTAAACCAACCTGTAGGTTGCTTTTTTGAAGATTAAGTCCTGCGGGATTCCAATAGCCTGAGGTAACATCACTTACAGAAGCTACATTGGCGTTGGCCATAGATAAGGCACGCGCACCTACACCCACACTTAAAAACTCATTACTATACTTAGCAACCTGAGCATTACTAATAAAAACATTGCCTAATGCAATAAAAAGAATAATCAGGACTTTACTTGAAAAAATGCGCATAATTTTATGATGATTAAAAATAAGACTTTTATTTGTTAAATAACGTCTTTCCGGCGAAAATATTATCAAATGTGGAAGAAATACTTTTGCTGAATTTCAGGGCTCCCTGGCGGTTTAAATGGAAATAATCGGCAAAAAACCGTGGATTTTGATAGGATAAAGAGTCTGTATAATCGTAATAAGGCACCCGGTTAATAAAGGCAATGTTTTGTAATTGGGAGCTTAAAGCCTGCTTGTTTGTTACATTTTTGTGTCCCCCGCCATAAACAGGTGATGTAACCAGTAATAACTGTATACCATTGTTTTTGGTGAAGGCAATAAGCGAGTCAATATAGTGCCGGTTTTTGGGACTAATAAAAGAATAAACGGGCTTTGGCTCGTCCGATAGATTAATGTCTTTTGGTTCGGAAGTCTGAAAGCCCTTATACATCAGGCTATCATATTTTCCTGAAATACCAAGCCAACCATGGAGGGATGTACTTAAATAATCGATTTGAGTATAGGGGAGAGAGTGTAGGGGATTGTAGTAAAACGACATAAACCGGTGATCCATTTGATATAGCCCGTTTCTTAAATAGGAATTACTCAGGTAGGGAAAATATCTGGGGAAGTCATTTAGCCTGTCTGTATCATTTTGCAGAGAAAAGTAATCGATATTACAAACAATGAATTTTGGTTTTTGATGCTGATGACAATACATTTTCAATAAGGCCAAACTTATTTTTGGTGAAGCGCCGCTAATGCCCATATTATAACTATTAAGCCCGGTCATGGCATCAAATAGTTTTGGATTGAAATGCATTTCTGCCCTGGAAGAACCTATAAAAAGAACATCATACGTATTGCCTTCTTTTAAAAACAGTTCATTGTATTTGTTGTAAATGCCCTCTTTGTTTTTTCGTATACCGGCATATAAACATGCTCTGTAAACAAAGAGTATACAAATAAACGCGATCAGATATGTGACTATTTTTTTTATCAAAACTGAAAATAAATAAAGCTATTGGCATTAAAATTTCCGAAACAAAAAATGAGACAAAGAATAGTGATATAAAATGCAGGAGTCAAAAAAGTATCGTTAAAAGGAGATGGCTTTAAGAGGCCATATTCTTCCCTGATTTCTTTCATAAATAATACCCCTAAAAGACAGAGTAAGACAACAAAAAACAATCGGTCGTTGAGTGCCAAAAGATGTCTGAAACCTTCGTGAATATTTATATTTATAAAGATCTCTTTATAAATATAAAGCAAATCATTCACCGTATTAGCTCTGAATGCTATAAAGAACAGGGATATGAAAAATAGTGTGTATATCCATTTTACAAATCCCGGAATTTTTAAGGGCTTTTTGGAGACATGCTCTAATAGATGAAAAATACCATTCAGTAATCCCCAAATGATAAATGTAAAATTGGCACCATGCCATAAACCGCTCAGTAAAAAAACTATTAAAACATTTAATACCCATTTTGGCGTACTGACACGGTTTCCTCCTATGGAAATATAGACGTACTCTTTGAACCAACTGGTTAAACTGATATGATGCCGTTGCCAGTATTCGGTAACCGATTTTGATAATAACGGACGATTCCAGTTAAGATTTAAATTGATTTTAAATAATTTGGCTACTCCAATGGCAATGTCTGAATAGCCCGAAAAATCAGCATATAACTGTATTAAAAACAGAATTCCAATCGCAATAAACTCTATAGAGTTAAAATCTTTTGGTAAATCATTAAACACGGGATTCACCAGATAAGCAATGTTATCGGCAATCACCATTTTTTTAAAGAAACCCCAAATGATCAGTTTAGAGGCATTGCCCCATTCGATATCTTTAAAAAAATGAGTTGTTTTTAGTTGAGGCATTAAGGTATGATGTCTCACAATAGGCCCGGCTACCATGTGGGGGAAGAAAGAAACATACAATAAAAAATCTTTAAGAGTATCATCTGCTTTGTACTTTCTTCTGTACACATCAATGGTGTAGCTGATGGATTGAAAGGTGTAGAAGGATAGCCCGGCGGGAATAATGAAATTTTCGAGAAGATGCGGATTATTGGAAAAAACAGAAAGGCCTGTATTATAGAAAAAAACAAAGTATTTGAAAATAAACAATACCCCAATATTGCTAATAATACTAAAGACTAAGAGGGCTTTTCGTTTGACCTGCTCCTCGGTTTTGGAAATAGCTCTTGCCAGATAAAAATCCAAACCGGAGGTACCTATAAGCAATAATAAAAACCAGGGGTTATAAGAGAAATAAAAATAATAAGAGGCGATTAATAAAAAGAGATTACGATGCTTTGCAGGAATAAGCCAATACGCTGAAAAAACGATCGGCAGGAATACCAAAAATATCAGGGAGTTGAATAGCATCTTTTGTAAATATACAAACGATTTAATTTATATATATTTACACCGTCAATGAATATTAAAAAACATATCCCTAATGCGATAACCTGCGGTAACTTGCTATGCGGTTGTTTGGCTATTGTAAAGGCTTTTGAAGGTAATTTAGTTTGGGCGGCTTATCTGGTAGGGATAGCTGCCGTATTGGATTTTTTTGACGGCTTGGCAGCCCGAAGGCTAAAGGTGAGTTCTCCTATCGGGAAGGATCTGGATAGCCTGGCTGATATGGTAACTTTTGGAGTAGTGCCGGGGGTTGTGATGTTTCAGTTAATGAGAAACTGGTCAGAATCAGAAAAGGGGCTTAGTCCATTATCACAAAACGAATTTTTGTCATACTTTGCTTTTATTATTACCATTTTTTCTGCTATAAGATTGGCTAAGTTTAATAACGATACAAGGCAATCAGAGTCCTTCATTGGATTACCTACACCTGCTAATGCTATTTTAATATTATCAATTCCCATCATTATCAATTTTAAAAATGGTATGTGGTTTACTGATGTTCATGAAAATCTGAGACCATTTGTGCATCCTTATGTCTTATGTCTCATGTCTTTAATCTTAAGTTTTCTTCTTGTTTCCGAACTCCCTTTATTCGCGCTTAAGTTCAAGCATTTTAAATGGAAAGGCAATGAAATTCGTTTTATATTTTTGTTCTTAAGTGCAGTGATGCTGGTAACTCTTCAATTTGTGGGAATCCCTTTAATTATTGTCCTATACATTTTGATGAGTGTCATTAGTAACATCTCTAAGAAGAAAGCTGTTTCTTAAAATTTACTAAAATACTATATAAGCGACTAATTTTCGTCATAAGCGGTAACTTCATTCTTGCTTTATATTCCTATTTTTAGCTTGTGATAAAACTAGAACAAATCCGTAAGTCCTATAAACTAAACAATACCTCCTTCGAAGTATTAAAAGGGATTGATATGCATATTAAAGAAGGGGAATTCGTTTCTATTATGGGGTCTTCCGGTTCAGGTAAATCAACACTATTAAATATCCTTGGTATTCTGGATAATTACGATTCTGGAAATTATACCTTGAATGATACGTTAATTAAAGATCTGTCCCAAACCAAAGCCGCTCATTTACGAAACCAGTTTTTAGGATTTGTATTTCAATCCTTTAATTTATTATCCTTTAAAAATGCGATGGAAAATGTGGCATTGCCCTTATATTATCAAAAAGTATCGCGTAAAGAACGTAATATGAAGGCTTTGGAGTATTTGGAAAAAGTTGGGTTGAAAGATTGGGCACATCATTTACCAAGTGAAATGAGCGGAGGGCAAAAACAACGTGTGGCTATAGCCCGTGCACTCATAGGAAATCCTAAAGTGATTTTTGCAGATGAACCTACCGGAGCTCTGGATTCACAAACTTCAATTGAAGTCATGGATATTTTTAAGGACATTAACAAACAGGGAAAAACAATTGTACTGGTAACTCACGAAAATGATATAGCTGCATTAACAGATAGAACCATCAGATTAAAAGACGGACTCATTATTTAACGATGAGTTATAAGTTATATATGACTTACTATTAAAATATAAAACCAAAAAATTATTAACTCATCACTCATATCTCATAACTAGCACTCATGTTTGATTTAGATAAGTGGCAGGAAATATTAGGAACCATTAAGAAGAATAAGCTCCGTACTTTTTTAACGGCGTTTAGTGTCGCGTGGGGAATTTTCATTCTGATTATCTTATTGGCTGCCGGGCAGGGTTTGAGAAATGGAGCGCAATCACAATTTGGAAATGATGCTGCTAACAGTATTTGGGTAGACGGCGGACAAACCAGCATGGCGTATGAAGGCTATAAACCCGGGAAAAATATCCAACTCACCAACTCCGATTTCTATTATGTAAAGAATCATGTAGAAGGTGTTGACCATGCCTCAGCAGTGTATGATGGAAGAGCCGGAAAAACATTATCTTATAAAAATGAACATGCGGGGTTTACAGTACGTTCATGTGCTCCCGATCATTGTTTATTAGAAAAAGCAAAGATTGTCAAAGGACGTTTTATCAATGAAATTGATTTTAATGAATACCGGAAAGTATGTGTGATTGGTATCCCTGTTCAGGAAGCCTTGTTTAAAGGTGAAGATCCGATTGATAAATTTATTGACGTGTCCGGCACAAAATATAAAGTAGTAGGTGTATTTAATGATCCCGGTAAAGGAGATAATGACAGGATCTATGTGCCTTTATTAACCGCTCAGCGCATTTATAATGGGAAAGATAATATCAATGTGATATGGGCCAGTACTGGAACCGTTAGTACAGAATACAGCGAGAAAATGGTGACGGAGATCAGAAATGCTTTGGCTAAAAAATACCACTTCAATCCTCTGGATATGAATGCTGTAGGTGTGTTTAATAATAATGTTGAATACAAACGGATTATGGGCTTACTGGACGGGATTAAATTGTTTGTATTTATTATTGGTGTTTTTACTTTAATAGCCGGAGTGGTAGGCGTTAGCAATATTATGATGATTGTAGTAAAATTGTAATACCAGGTGCCCTTGCAGGATTTTTTCCGGCATTAAAGGCATCCAGAGTAGAACCTATAACCGCTTTAAGAGAAAACTAAATTGATATTTGAACGGGATAATTGGCAGGAAATTTTTGCAACGATTCGTAAGAATAAATTACGAACCTTCCTCACTATGCTTGGCGTATTCTGGGGTATTTTTATGTTGGTTATTATGCTTGGTTCCGGTAACGGTTTGCGGAATGGTATTTTAAAAGAGTTTGCAGGAACCGCTACCAACAGTTTTTTTGTATGGGCACAGCAAACAACCAAGGCGTACAAAGGAATGAAGCCTTCCCGTAATTTTAATTATACAGTAGCAGATGCCGAAGCTTTAAAGCAATTACCCGAATTGGATGTTGTTTCTCCATTAAATCAATTAGGTGGTCATGAAGGGGCCAGTAATGTGTTACGCGGATTGAAAACCGCCGCTTGCGAAATTCAGGCCTGCTATCCGAATATTGCAAAAATATCGGATATTAAATTAGGCAAGGGTCGTTTTATTAATGATTTGGACATTAAAGAGAAACGGAAGATCTGTGTGATTGGCCCACGTGTTGCAGAATTATTATTTAAGAAAGATGAAAACGTGATAGGCGAGTATATTCGCGTAAATGGCGTTTACTTCAGAGTAGTTGGGTTAACAGCGCCAACAGCCGGAGGAAACGAAGGAAGAGAGCAGGCACAACGTATCAATATTCCTTTCAGTACCTTTCAAAATGCGTTTAATTATGGAGATATAGTAGGTTGGTTTGCCATTAAATCAAGAGATGATATTCCGGCAGAACAATCCGAAGAGAAAGTGATTTCTATTTTAAAAGAACGTCATAAAATTGCACCCGACGATATGAAGGCGATTGGACATTGGAATATGGCCGTGGAATATAATAAGCTAAGTGGTTTATTTAATGGCATTTCAATTTTAGTGTGGATTGTTGGTATAGGAACCTTATTGGCAGGAGTGATTGGGATAAGTAATATCATGCTGATTGTGGTAAAAGAGCGAACCAAAGAAATTGGCGTGAAACGGGCTTTAGGAGCTGTGCCTGTTCAGATCATCGGACAAATTGTTTTGGAAGCTGTATTTTTAACGTCGATTTCCGGGTATTTTGGACTCGTAATAGGCATTGGATTACTGGAAGCGTTAAATGCTGCTATTGGAGAGTCGGGAGAAATGTTTACTAACCCCACGGTAGATCTGTCGGTAGCAATAAAAGCATTAACCGTTTTGATTTTAAGTGGTGCATTTGCAGGATTGATACCTGCCAGCAAAGCAGTAGCTATTAAACCGGTAGAAGCATTACGAACTGAATAATAAGATAATTTGAAAATGAGATAATTAGACAATGCCCAACTATAAATAAAATTTAAAAACTCTGTGAACTATTAACCTCAATGCCTCTGTGTTGAAAAACAAA
>JACQAK010000067.1 GCA_016194985.1 Bacteroidota bacterium | reverse complement strand
GTAAAATTATTTAAATTCATAATCGTAATTTTTTCTTTAAGGTTTACAAATTATAGTCCAAGTGAAGTTACCTGAAATTAAGTCGCAAAATGATGACCAAACTAGACGATTTGTCTGATTATTATCATAAATACTGACGATTTGTATACAATCAATATACAAATAGATAGGCTGTCCGATTGCCGGCAAAAGAACCCATAGAATTGAAACCATCGCTTCAATTTATCAGGCTATTCTATACGTTCATTAACAATAAAATCATACTAAAAACTATGTGCCTGTGTGGTTAAAATACCTAAATTAGTAACATGTTTTTTATTCTGTCTAAAATTTTGGCATTTTTGATTGCACCATATACCTGGGTCTTTTTTGGTGTCTTATTCTTATTGAAAAAATTGTGGCAAACACCTTATAAAAAATGGATGCTTGGTTTAACGATATTCATGTATGTTATTTCTAATTCATTTTTAGTAGATGAAGTTGTAAGGGCCTGGGAGTATAGCGACCATGACATTTATTTAAAAAACACCAAATATGATCTGGCCATTGTTTTAGGAGGAATGGGACGCATTGATGAACGTCAGCATCGCTTTGATTTTGGATATTCGGGCGACAGATTATTTCAAACGCTGGAATTGTACTATAAAAAAAGAGTTCGTAAACTCCTCATTACAGGAGGTTCAGGAAGTATCAGAAAACCGCAACACAGAGAAGCTGCTTATATAAAAAAATATCTGGAGGCCATTGCCATTCCCGACAGCAATATCATCATCGAAAACGACTCAAAAAATACTTACGAGAATGCCATATTCACGAAGCGGATATTAGACAGTATACAATTTAAAGGGAGTATCCTCCTGGTAACCTCTTCTTTTCATATGCGGCGTTCGCTGGCTATTTTTGAAAAAGCGGGCTATAAAAACATAACACCCTATGTTACCAATAAAATTACCGGACTTCGAAAATTTGAATTCGACTATTGTTTTATTCCTAATGTAGAAGCCATTTTTAGCCTTAATCTTATTTTGCACGAAGTGATTGGCTATATTACATACAAAGCGAAAGGATACTTATAAAAAACATAAAAAAATCACCATGTTCAGAACCATCAGAGATTTTATCGAAGCGTTTCAATATGAATCGGAAACAACTTTAAAAGTATTTAAAAACATTACCAATGAGACATTGGTTCTTAAACCAAACGACGATGTGCGATCCATGCAACGCCTTGTGTGGCACATCACCATTACCTTAGGAGAAATGTTGGGCAAAGCAGGCTTAACCATCGATTGTCCGGATGAGCATTCAGAACCTTTAAAAGACATCAATGCCATTTACAAAACCTACGAAACAGCCGCAAGATCGGTTTTAAAAGAAGTTGAAAAGAATTGGACCGACGCTGATTTAACAGATAAAGTAAATATGTATGGAGAAGAATGGAGCAAAGGGGTCATTTTAACTGTTCTTATAAAGCATGAAGCACATCACCGTGGTCAGCTAACCACACTTATGCGCTTAAACGGACTTAAGGTTCCGGGTGTATACGGACCAAGTAAAGAAGAGTGGATTGCCTACAACATGCCGGTTCCTGAATAAAATACCATTCTGTTATGGAATAATTTAATGGTCTGCATCTAAAAAGTTACAAGGAAGAATTTTCTTTAGAAAAATCGATCTTTAAATTAAGAGACGAAGCCAATGACGCCAGATTTCCTATTAAACCAGTATTGCAGAGCATTTTAGCAGATGCCTTTTATCAGTATTTTCAAAATAACCGATGGAGATTTTATGAAAGAACCTCTACCGTAAATTTCAAAAACGATGATATTGAAACATGGGATCTGAAAGCTATCAATTATGCCATCATTTCAAACTATAAAGCATCTCTTGCAAACAAAGATAGTCTTAAGCGCACCAAAATTGACATGTACGATGCGATACTGAATAAAGGAACAAACGAATGCCGTCAATGGCGACCTACCCTATATGATTTCCTGGCACATCGTGCTCTATCCTATTTTATGAGCTCTGAAACGGATGTTACCAGACCTGCCAATCAGTTTACGATCAACAACGATGAATTTTTAAAACCATATATTGATTTTATAAATGTATCCATTATAAACCCATCAGACTCTTTAGAAACCAAATACTACGCCTTGCAGCTCATGCAGGACTTAACCCTATTTCATAAGAATGATGAAAAACCGGATGCCTTAATTGATGTGGAGTTATTGCGTTTGGATTACATTCATAATAATTCTCAAAACCAAAAAAAAGACACCCTTTATTTTAACTCCTTAAAAGCCATTCAATCCAAATTCTCACAAAACCCACGTGTTTCGGAAATCGATCTGCGTTTGGCCAACTGGTATTTACAAAAAGCAAACGACTATAAACCGTTAGATAGTGATGCCTGTAAATGGTATAAAAAAACGGCCAAAGAAATCTGTGAATCAGCTATCAAAAAATTCCCCGATTCTTATGGTGCCCTCGAATGTAAAAACACCATTCAAACCATTACTACAAAAACATATAACCTAACTCTGGAAGAAGTTAATGAGCCCAATAAGCCTTTCAGAGCATTGGTAACATCTCAGAATGTCAATAAAATTTATTTCAGGATCGTTAAAACATCAAGTCAGGAATTAAGGAGTTTATTGAGAAAAAAATACGGAAAAGAATTATATGATAAATTCAAAACATTTCCCGTTACTACTTCGTTCTCTCAGGATATTGAAAACGATGGCGATTTCCAATCACACAATACCGAGATAAAACTACCTGAATTGCCAGCCGGTTATTATGTGATCTTAAATTCACTAACCGAAGACTTTAAATACAATAACAATATCACGGCTTATAGTACATGCATTGTTTCAGACATTACAAGTACCGAAAGACGCAAAGATGATGGTTCATATGATTTTTATTCGTTGCATCGCCAAACCGGTGAAGCATTAAAAAATATATCTGCTCAGGTTTGGTTTGAACATTACGATTATAAAGACAGAGAATATGTTATTTCCAAAGGTCCTGTTTTTAAAACAGATGAGAAAGGTTTTTTGAATATAAGCTACTCAACACTTAATGACAAACAATTTTTTATTGAATTCATTAATGGGTCTGATTCCTATTTCAATAATAACAGCTATTATACTTATAAGCCGGGAGAAAGCAATTACACCCGAATACAATCTTATATCTATACGGACAGAGCCATTTACAGACCGGGACAAACGGTCTATTTTAAATCTATTTTACTGGAATCAACCAATAATAAAAACCATCAGTTAAAAACCAATTATCCTGTAACAGTTACTTTTTACGATGTCAATTATCAAAAAGTAAGCTCCTTAAATTTAACCAGCAACGAATATGGTACCGTTTCAGGCTCTTTTATTGTCCCTCAAAATGGCTTGAATGGACAAATGCATATAACAGACACTTATGGTAATGCGTATATATCTGTTGAAGATTATAAGCGTCCGAAATTTGAAACGGAATTTACACCGGCAAAAGGAAGCTATAAATTACGCGATGAAGTTACGGTAACCGGAACGGCAAAAGCATATGCAGGCAATGTGATTGACGGTGCCAAAGTAAAATACAGAGTGGTAAGAACCGTTAGCTATCCTCATTGGTACTGGTGGTACAGGCCTTACTACGGAGGCTCTCCGGAAACAGAGATCACAAACGGAGAAACGATGACTAATGATACAGGGGCTTATGTGATCAAATTTAATGCCCTTCCCGACGAATCCGTATCTAAAACAAGTTTTGCCACTTATAATTACGAAGTCAGTGCCGATGTAACTGATATAAACGGAGAAACACACAGCACGCAAACTTATGTAAAAGTAGGCTATCAGGCATTGCAACTATCTGTCTCCTGCGATGAGATCATTGAAATTAATAATCCTAAACCTATTCATATTTCAACCACTAATTTAAATGGCGTGGACGAAAACACGAAAGGTTCGTTTACAATTTATAAATTAAAGCAACCTCAAAAAGTATTCAGAACCCGGTTATGGGCACAGGCAGACCGACACAGTTTAACTCAGGAAGAATACTACAAAATATTTCCAAACGATTTGTATGCCGACGAAAACAATAAATATAAATGGACAAAAGAAATCAAAGTCTTGGAAAAATCATTTGACACCGGCTCTAAAAAAGAATATGACCTATCATCCGACTTAAAATCATTTTCGCCCGGAGTATACGTCATTGAAGCCAATTGCAAAGATAAATTCGGAGAAGATATTAAAGCCTTCGAATATATTACTGTATTTAATAAAAATTCATCTGCTATCCCTGAACAAGCAGCTGAATGGTTTTATTATCCAAAAACAAATGCAGAACCAGGAGAAAAAATAGATTATATTTTAGCCTCTGCTTACCCTAATGTTAATTATTTATTTGAATTAGAGCTTCAGGGAAAATCCTCTGTTACAAAGAGTATGCAGGCTTCTATGAAAACAAATGAATTACAGATAGAAGAAATGCACCGCGGAAATTTTGTCTTTCATACAACGTTTATCAAGTATAACCGAATTTACACAAGAAGCAATGTAGTATATGTGCCATACACAAATAAAGAATTAGATATTCAGTTCGAAACATTCCGTAATAAATTATTACCAGGTCAGACAGAAGAGTGGAAGCTAATTTTAAAAGATAAAAAAGGAGAAAAAGCGGCCGCTGAAATGGTAGCGAGCATGTATGATGCCTCTTTAGATGCATTCAGATCCAACAACTGGTATTTTAATATTCATCAAAGCTATTATGCTCACTTATACTGGACCTCTAGTTTAGCCCGCATTGCGAATTCCACTGAATTTAATGAACTTTCTACCGATTACCATTCATTACCGTCACGGTACTATGATGCCTTAAATTATTTTGGATTAAATTTTTATGGTTCCTATGGATACGGAGACGGCTTAGCTGTTGGAAAAAACGGGTACTTTGCTATGGAATCGAGAAATACCGCAATGGCAGATGAAGTTGCTCAGCAAGTAAATGCCCCTGCTCCGGCTGCAGCAACAAAGGCTTTACGAAAAGAAGAAAGCGATAAAAAGGATTATAAAGCAAATTCACTTACTACTTCTGCGTATGGAGAAACGGAAAGTAGTATTGGCGGCACAAAAAGTGGTGAAGGAAAAGAACAGGATGACCGTTCAAAAGGCGGCGACATGAACAATATCAAAGCCCGTTCTAATTTTAATGAAACGGCTTTCTTCTTTCCCCAATTGCAAACCAACGAAAAAGGAGAGATTATTATTAAGTTCACTGTTCCGGAAAGTTTAACCAAATGGAAAGTCATGGGATTGGCTCATACCAAAGATTTAAAAATTGGTCAATTTGAAAAAGAAGTTATTACTCAAAAAGAATTAATGGTACAACCCAATGCACCTCGATTCTTTAGAGAAGGTGATAACATCACCTTCATATCAAAAGTTTCTAATTTATCAGAATCAGATTTAACGGGAGTTGGAGAATTACACCTCTATGATGCCTTAACGGATAAGGAAATTTCAGGGCAACTGATAGAGTCAAATAACAAAAACCTGAACGACTACAGTAAAAACTTTACGATCAAAAAAGGCCAAAGCGCAGCGATTGAATGGAATTTAACAATTCCCGAAGGCTATTCTGCCATCAAATATAAAGTCGTGGCTAAAGCCGGAAACTTTACAGATGGCGAAGAAGTGGCTGTGCCTGTATTAACCAATCGGATGCTGGTTACTGAAAGCATGCCAATGCCTGTTCGGAGTAATCAAATCAAAGAGTTTTCGTTTGTAAAATTCATTAATCAGAACAATCATTCCAATACTTTAAAAAATCACTCTTATACATTAGAATTTACAGCAAATCCGGCCTGGTATGCTGTACAAGCCCTGCCTTATTTAATGGAATACCCATACGAGTGTGCCGAACAAACTTTTGCAAGATACTATGCCAATAGTTTAGCAACATACGTTGTCAACTCCAAACCAAAGATCAAACAAATATTTGATGCATGGAAAATGGCAAGCCCGGATGCTTTTTTATCTAATCTGGAAAAGAATCAGGAATTAAAAGCCGTTGTATTAGAAGAGACTCCATGGGTACTTCAATCAAAAAACGAAAGTGAAAACAAAAAACGCGTTGGTTTATTATTTGATTTGAATAAAATGGGTAATGAACAAACACAAGCCTTTAAAAAATTACAGAAAAAACAATCATCAAACGGTGGATTTGTTTGGTTTGATGGTGGTCCGGATGACTGGTATATAACACAACATATCATTACAGGCTTCAGCCATCTGGATAAATTAGGTGTTATTAAAGCCAAAGAGAATAGCGAAGTTTGGAGTATGATTACCAAAGCTGTTAGTTATTGCGATAACAGAATGAGAGAAGAATATGAATGGAACAAAAAACATTATCCTAAATACAAAACGGAAAACCATTTGAGTTATATGGCTATTCAATATTTATACATGCGTAGTAATTTTAAAGATATTGAGTTGGAAAAACGTAACAAAGAACACTTTGATTATTACAAAAAACAAGAGCAAAACTATTGGCTGCAAAACAGCCGATATATGCAGGGAATGATCGCCTTAAGCTTACACCGCTATTCGGATACCAAAACGCCAAAAGACATTTTAAAGTCGTTAAAAGAAAACAGCATTAATAGCGAAGAAATGGGAATGTACTGGAAAGAAAACTACGGTTACTACTGGTATGAAGCCCCTATTGAAATGCAGGCCCTAATGATAGAAGCTTTCGATGAAATTAATAACGATACAAAATCAGTAGATGATTTGAAAACCTGGTTAGTGAAAAGTAAACAAACGCAACATTGGGGCACAACCAGAGCCACCACAGATGTTGTGTATGCATTGCTATTGAAAGGAACTGACTGGTTATCAACTGAACCTAACGTAGACATATCTGTTGGAGATATCAAACTGGATCCTAAAAACGACAAATCATTACTTGCAGAGCCCGGCATCGGTTATTTCAAAAAAACATGGACTGGCAGCGATATCAAGCCTGCCACCATGGGCAACATAAAAATCGAGAAAAAAGATGTAGGCGTAAGTTATGGCGCTGTGTATTGGCAATATTTTGAGCAACTGGACAAAATCACGCCTCATGAGACACCGATAAAAATTAAAAAGCAATTGTTTCTTCAAAAAAACACTACCAGTGGAATTGTGATTGAACCTGTCAATGCCACTACCAAACTACAATTGGGAGATAAAATAAAAGTTCGCATCGAATTACGTGTTGATAGAGACATGAGTTATGTTCACATGAAAGATATGCGAGCTTCCGGCTTTGAGCCAACCAACGTCATGAGTGGCTACAGATACCAGGATGGCTTAGGTTATTATGAAAGCACCAGAGATGCTGCTACCAACTTCTTTTTCTCCTATTTGAATAAAGGCACTTATGTATTTGAGTATCCTCTGGTCGTAAGTCATTCAGGAGATTTCAGTAATGGCATTACAACAATACAATGTATGTATGCTCCTGAGTTTACAAGTCATAGCGAAGGCATTAGAGTAAAAGTGGGGAAATAACAAACAGTAAAAGATATTGAAACAACTAAAAAAGAGATACATGGTATCTCTTTTTTTATATCCTTAAAATAAAATTTTCCTCTATAAATTCTTCTCCAGTTCTTTTAATTCATTGACCTTTTCGGCATATCCCATTTTATCAAACGAATAAATCAGGTTATTGATGATGCGTTTGATGATATCCAGATTGGAACAGGGTAGATAATATTTTGTTTCAGGTTCTACGTTCAATTGCTTAATGAAAGAATCCACATCCCCCTGATTAAATATTAATCCTTTACTGAATGGATTCACATAGAACA
>JACQAK010000127.1 GCA_016194985.1 Bacteroidota bacterium | reverse complement strand
CTTCTGATTTAGCAGAAGCTGTTTCAACAGCTGTTATTAATAAACGCGGCGGTGGTCAGGGTTTAATTTCTGGACGTAAGGCATTCCAAAAGCCAATGAAAGAAGGCGTAGAATTATTACATACGATTCAGGACGTTTATTTAGATAAAACAATTACAGTAGCTTAAAAAAATTAAGAATTAAGAATTTAAAATGCAGAATGAAATAGGCATTTAACTTCTTAATTCCTCATTCTAAATTCTTAATTAAAAAGAAATGGGTTGGTTTAAAAGATTAAAAGAAGGTATTACCACTACTACTACCGAAAAGAGAGAAACTCCCGAAGGTCTTTGGTACAAATGTCCGTCTTGTAAAAAAATACATACGGCACAGGAACATAAAGCACATCAGCATGTTTGCATTGATTGCGGTTACCACGAAAGAATAAACAGCGCTGAATATTTTGAAATTATTTTTGATGATAATCAATACACAGAACTACACGAAAATCTGGTAAGCGGGGATCCATTAGAATTTACGGATACTAAAAAATATTCTGACAGATTAGTGGATACCATTAAAAAGTCCGGATTAAAAGATGCGCTAAGAAGCGGATATGGTAAAGTAAATGGCAACGACTTAGTGGTTTGTTGCATGGACTTTGGTTTTATTGGTGGTTCTATGGGAAGTGTGGTTGGAGAAAAAATTTCCCGTTCGATCGACTTCTGCCTGAAAACTAAAACACCTTTATTGATCATTTCCAAATCCGGTGGTGCACGTATGATGGAAGCAGCCTTCTCGTTAATGCAAATGGCTAAAACCTCTGCAAAACTTTCCTTAATGGATAAAGCGGGTATTCCTTATATCTCATTATGTACAGATCCAACAACCGGTGGTGTAACTGCCAGTTATGCCATGTTAGGAGATCTTAATATTTCTGAACCAGGTGCATTAATTGGTTTTGCAGGACCCCGCGTGGTAAAAGAAACAATTGGTAAGGATTTACCAAAAGGATTTCAAACCGCAGAGTTTGTTCTGGAACATGGTTTTCTGGATAAAATTATTCCAAGAACAGAACTAAAAAACAAATTAGGAACGTTATTACATATGTTCAAAAACTAATCATTCTATCGTATTAAACTAAAAAATCCCTGTTAAATCAATAACAGGGATTTTTTTATGAGGATAATTTTATACTAACTTTTCTGACGATTCTTTATCTCTGTAATACACATCAATACATACAAGCATTGCTAAAAATCCCCAGAAGGGAACCGAGGCTTTATCCGTATCAAGGAAATTATTTAGGAAACCATGAACAAAATAAGTACTCATTCCCATTAATAGCGCTATTGTTAAAACTTTTATGGATTTATCTTTTACCGTATACACTAATCTATAACCCAGGAACATAACAGCTAATACCAGTGCAAAAACAATCAAGGCTCCCATCAAACCCTGCTCACACAAAGGCCCCAGATATTCGCTATGGGCATTTCCCTTATCTCCAAAATTGGTAGATATAACGGTTTTCATACTACTCTTTTGAAACGGAGCGTATAAAAACTGATAGGTTCCGGGACCAAAGCCTAATACCGGTTTTTCTTCAAACATTCTGAGTGCACAACTCCATCTGTTTAATCGTTCCACGTTCGATACATCCGTTGAAATATTAGTCATCGACTCGATATTGGCCATAAAATCCCCATCCGAATCAGTATTGTTTCTTCCCAATATCATCAATACTTCCGTTTGAAAAGAGAAGAATAAGATGATGCCGCCAATAAGGGAAAATAACAGGGTACGAAATTTAATTTTTAATATTAACGTAAGTAAAACACCTAATGAAACAGCCAGACTCAACCACCCTGCTCTGGCGTATGAAATAATAATGGATGCCAGAAATATAGATAAAAGAACAAAACAAAGAATTTTAATAGCTGTAGAAATATTCTTCATAAACAATATACCGCACATTACAGGAATATACATGGCTAAAGCCGCTCCATAAGCCGTGTGATCATTATAAAAAGGTGATACGATCCAATCAGCTATCTTTTCATCAAAAGCGTAAGCGGCATGCTTATACGTTGTAATGATAGCTACAATCGCTAAAGCAACTCCATAAAACAGCAAATGATAAATGATGGCCTTTTGTTTTTTAAATAATTCTGTACACACAAAATAGCAGGATACCAAAAACCATGTCCTGGATAAAATAAATTTAATGGAAATAACAGGTAGTTCGCTGGTTGCCGTTGTAATAAGCATCCAAATAAGTTGAATAAAAATAATGATCGTAATAGGATGTTTTAAAATACGTTTATCAGTCACTCCACTACTCAACTCATTCAGAAAATAAATTAACGTAATACCGATCATTAAAGGCTCGGCAGGTAAACTTAAATTCACACCCTCATTATATCCTAATTCCTTGAGACTAATTGCCAGAGGTGTAGAAAATACCATGAGGTACATGATTTTTTCTATACTGAAAATAGCTAATACTACAATTAATATAATTAAAGGAAGCATATTAAAGAGATAGAACATATCTCTTTTAAACAGCAAAACATAGGCATTGATTAGAATATAGCTAACAATGACAAAATAAAATACATACGTATTTTTAAGCTTAATCAATCTTTTGCTTCTTAACGTTTAAAAACACAATAATAATACAAGCTATCAATAAAGATGATATGGTTATAATAGCAATGATCAACGAACGAATTGGATAACATTTGCTATCCGGTAAAGTTGGCTGTGAAACAACATTGGTGAAACTTACTTTATGATCATGTTCCAAATGATAGTTAGCCAATTGATTTCTGAAGTAATTATACGTTATTATTTGACTACTGATCACATCTCTTAATCTTTCCAATTCAGTTCTTTGGATTTTCAAGCCTTCAGCTATTTTAGCATTAGATTCTGATAAATTAGGGCTTTTAACTATTTCTTTTGAAATATATTTTGATTGATACTGGAAATCCACAATATTATATTCTTTACGAATACTATTGATCATATATTTTAAAGAATCTACCCTGGCTGAAGCCATTTTCAATTCCTGTTCGTTATTGTAGATATATTCACCCAATCTCTCTTTTTTAACAGACATAATCAATTTATTGGTTTCCTCAATAATAGCTTTAACCAAATCATGCGCCATTACAGGAGATTCATCTTTCACAGAAATTTCGATAGATTCATATAAAGTAGCATTAATACTTACTAACTCTTTATATCTTAAGTTAAAATAAGTTTCGTGTTTATCTCCCAAACTATCTATATCATAGTGAGCTAATAAATTAAATCGTTTGGCAACTGCTTTTTTAACCTCTTCACTATTAAACCATTGTAATAATTGTTCGGTATTAGATTCTTCTGAGCTTGGGCTTAAGTTTACCGGATAAACCACTGCATATGATTTATACAGTGGTTTAATAACCATTGGTGATGAAATAAAGAAACCCACAAGTACCGAAAGCAATGCAACAACCACTAGTTTCTTCCACTGAGGTAAAATTATTTTTAAAATATCTTCCGTCTTAAAATTTTCCATTATTCTTGATTTTGGGAATTTAAATGCAATTTGATTTTTTTTTTAACTTCTACAAATCTCTCGGCTAACAATAGATACAACAAAGCCAATATAAAGGCAGAAGCGGTAGATATTAGTACTATCAACCATCTGATAGGCTTTTCCTTTTTCTCGTTCGGAATCGCTTTATCTACAATAAACTTTGAAGGCAGGCCTTTATTGAAATTCACTAAGGCTTCGTCGTACTTGAATTTAATAAGCGGGTATTTTAATCTGTATTTTTTAAGATTAGCAAATACGTCATCATACGCTGTTCCATATTTTTTTACCAGATCAAGCTTCTCCTGTAATTTTTTCTGAGCTGATTCATTTCCTTTCTCTATAGCTTTAGCCATACTCTTGGTATAAGCCGAAACCTCTTCTTTAGCGTCTAAAACACCCAGTTCTTTAATTACCTGTAAACTATCCTCCAATTCATTAATCCGTCGTATGGTATTAATGAATTG
>JACQAK010000142.1 GCA_016194985.1 Bacteroidota bacterium | reverse complement strand
CTACCGAAGGCTTGATTATAAAAATTGATGCGCATTTGGATTAAAACAATTGCCTCTTAAACTATTCTTTTTGTTATCGCATGACTTATAATCACCCTATAAGCATAACCTATTATTTACATACTGTTTGCTTGTAATTTACATACAAACTTATCTTCTGTTTTTGAAAAAGTATAGGAATAATTTCGTATTTTTATTTAAGCCGTTGAAGATAAAACGACAGGCTATTTTATTCTTAAAAATATATTACGATGAAACACCTATTCCTATTTTTTCTAGCAGTAATATTTTTTGGAATTACCAATGCTCAGGCCCCTGCCATACAATGGAAAAAAACATTTGGCAGTTCCTACACTGAAATAGCTACCTCCACACAACAAACAACAGATGGAGGATACATAGTGGCAGGATATGCAAACTGGAATAGCGGAGATGTAACCGGCAATAACGGAGGATCTGATTTTTGGGTTGTAAAACTTTCGGCGGCAGGCGCTATTCAATGGCAAAAATGTTATGGTGGCAGTAGAGATGATATGGCGTATTGCATACAGCAAACCAGCGACGGAGGTTATATTATGGCAGGATCTACGGTTTCTATCGACGGGCAAGTAACCGGACTTCATCCAAGTCAGGGTAATCCGCTGTGGGGAGATTATTGGGTGGTAAAAATAGATAATTCGGGGACCTTGCAATGGCAAAAAACATTAGGAGGTACCGGCTTTGATATTGCCCGTAGTATCACTCAAACTGCAGATGGCGGATATGTGGTATTAGGAGAAACCAACTCCGGGGATGGTGATTTTGTGAATGGTGGTAATATTATAAAATTATCGTCTACCGGTGCCATAAAATGGAATTCCTATCAGGGAGGCGTTTATAATTATAGCGTAAAGCCAACCAGTGATGGCGGTTATATTGTTGCAGGAACAATCCTTAACCAATTTAGCGTATTAAAATTAGACAGCCTTGGTGTACATCAGTGGTGGAAATTTTATGGAGGATCGGGATGGGATGTAGCCAATAGCGCTTTACAAACCAAAGATGGCGGATATATTGTAGCAGGATATACCCAATCCAATGATGGCGATGTAACCGGATTTCATGGAGGAATTGCTGATGCCTGGTTACTAAAATTGGATAGCTTAGGCGAGTTACAATGGCAAAAGACTCTGGGAGGTACTTATGATGATGAAGCTAATTATATTAAACAAACTACAGATGGAGGCTATATTATTGCCTGTGTCTCTAATTCAAATGACGGGGATGTAAGTGGATTGCACGGCACAGCAGGAGCCAGTGATAACGGTGGTGCTGTGACTGATTATTGGGTGGTAAAAACAAACAGTTCGGGAAACATACAATGGCAAAAATCTATGGGCAGCAGTTATATTGAGAAAGCTTCCTGTATACAGCAAACAACAGATGGAGGATATATAGTAGCCGGATCGACGGTTAACCATGTTGTCAACGATGGAGATGTAACAGGCTTTCATGTGGAAACTACAAACCCTAACGTCAGTGGTTATGATTATTGGGTTGTAAAACTTGCACCACAAACAGTTACATCTGTAAAAGATATTACACGTAATAATACAATAACTATATTTCCCAATCCTGCCAGTAATTCCATATATATAAACGGATTAACAAACAAAACCAATACTATTCAACTGATAAACGCATTGGGCATTGTTATTACTAATTGGACTAACACTCCTGCGAAAGAATTTGATATTAGCCATTTATCCGATGGTATTTATTTTCTCGTTGTAGAGAATAATTACTACAAAATCATCAAGAAGTAAAACCGAAATAAACAGGTGAATAGTTTTATTTTGCCTACCTCAGGCAGATTTGTAAAAGTCTGCCAAAGATTTATCTTTGTTTGAGAATTTCTAAACCATTAACGGCGCTTTAATTTCAACTAGTGATGGCCATTATTAAATAGATGCTTGTGCACATGCCTGTTCAGGAAAATCAAAGGGAAATAACCCGACAAAAAAAGATGATAAAGAGTTATAAACTGTGTTATATGTTTATTCTTATACAACTTCAGTGTTTGTGTCAGTCTAATTTTACCATTACAGGAATAGCGATCGATAATGACACTAAAGAACCTGTTCCTTATGTATATGTAAAAGTAGTAGGAACCGAAACGTATTTTGTAACCGATAGTATGGGTAAGGTTCTCATCAACTCTCCGTACTCAAAACCCATGTTAAGCTTTGAGCATCTCAATTATAAGAAAGTGGCATTGGCCATCGATACTCTAAAAAAAACAGCCGGTGAATTAACATTGGTTTTCAGGTTGCAAAAAAAAGAAAATGCTTTGGGCGAAATTGTTATTTCGGGCAAAACAGCTATTACGAACATGGCCGGTAATATCATAGACTATAATTTTATCGGAAACCGAATTGTGGCGCTCAATTACAAGGCTCCTCCTTTCAAATCCGAACTCATTCTTTTATCCGAACAACTGGATACATTAAACATGAGCAAATTACTTTTCGAGCCGGAATCCTTATTTAAGGATTGCTTTGGCAATATCCATGTGCTTTCTGCAGACAGTTCGTATCAGGTATTTTATCAAAATAATATACTGCATATATATGCCCCCTATCTTCTTGCTGAGTTTGAAAAGAAACTAGGAAATTGTTACACTTCCACAAACGATTGCATTTATTTTCTTCAAAAAAAGGGTGCTGTTATGATTACGAATACCGGGTTTCACGACTTTCTTTCTAAAAACAATGCTCTGAGTTATATATACTTCAACAAACAATCCAAACAAAAAGGTGTGTTGTTTGATGTTGTTGATAAAAGACATGAAGAAGAAAGAAAAAATGACCGGGAGGCTGAAAAAATAGCCAGGGCTAATCAGGTGATCTATAAAAATCCGGCGCTTTTCAGAGAAACCATTTTGTTGGAAGAGATCTATGCTCCTCTATTGGTTATCCACGATTCGCTTATCCTGTTTGACTTTATTAATCATGAACTTACGGGTTTTAAAAATAACCGTGTCATATCTAAAACACCCATTGATTTTCATAAGACCAGGACATGGAAACGACTGATCATCTTCGACGACATAAAGAACAAAGTCTATTCGAAGTATCTGGAAGACGGTAAACTCATCCTTAAGGACATAAATTTCCAAAGCGGTAAAGCTGAAAAAAGCTTTACCCTACCCACAGCAATGGGGTTAAAACTAAAAATCATGAACGGTAATGCTTATTATTTATTAAAAAGCAATAATAACAGCAATTTTAGTTTAAGCTTACAGCGGGTTCCTCTGCAATAATGCAGCAAATGTTATCATTAGATAATACCTTGCAAAGCTTTATTAAACATTTATCTTTGTTAAACGTGTTGACTGAATTTTGTAACGATATAGTTCTTATTTTTATTCTAACAGATAAGTAAAACATCTAATGATATTTAAACTCCTGGTCATATTTATGTTTGCCGGAACATTTCTTCATGCACAAAAGCCTTTTAATACCAAAGCTTATGGGCAACTGATCTTAGATGGAAAAGTGACATATGATGGATCGAACGAAGAAAATATGTTTAAAACTCTGGATAGTTTATTTTGTAAGAACACCAGAGAAAAACGGTTTTACTTTAAAGTAGCCAATCGGATTCAGCAACTGTCTGACGGGGCATTGGGCGAGTATTTCTCAGGCATTGCCAAAAAATACTATTTTGAACATAATTTAGAATTCATCAATAACATACCTCAATTGTCGGCACAAGATCTTAAACATTGGCTGAGTCATATTGCCTTTGATATAGCAGCTGACGAACAGGATTTGAACCAATTACCTAAAATTAAAAATGATCTGGATAAATTAGTTGTAACATGCCAATGCAACGAAACAAAACAAGTACTTATCCAAAAATTAAATAACGATATCTACAAAGAAGTAAACAATAATCTTAAAAATTAAATACCTGCCATGAGACTTTTCCTCTTCATCCTAAGCATCTGTCTTTGTTTGACAAGCCCTGCACAAAAGCTCATCATTTCGCCCCTGTGCAAAGATGTTTATGTTTATACCACTTTTGGCGATCCGGGAGATGGGGATCGGTATCCTGCCAATGGCCTGTACATGGTTAGCAACAAAGGGGTGGTGTTATTCGACACACCCTGGGACACCACACAGTTTCAACCTTTACTGGATAGTATACAGGCACGACACCATCAACCGGTGGTTATGTGCATTGCCACTCATTTTCATGCCGACAGAACAGCCGGACTTACTTACTATAAACAACATCACATTAAAACCTACACTACCAAACAAACCGACGAACTATCCAAACAAAAGAACGAACCACGTGCCGAATTCTTAATCTATAAAGACACCACCTTTACCATTGGACAATACAGTTTCGAAACATTTTACCCTGGCAAAGGACACAGCCCCGATAATATTGTGATTTGGTGTGCTAACCAAAAAATACTGTATGGCGGTTGCTTTATAAAAAGTACGGAAACTAACAGCCCCGGAAATTTATCGGATGCCAATACCAAAGAATGGGTACAATCTCTTAAAAAAGTGCGGGCCAGATTCGGGAAACCCCACTTTATTATTCCCGGACATCAGGATTGGAGTAGTAATGAATCCCTGAACCACACCTTAAACATTGTACAAGATTATAATAAACAAACACATGACTAACACACTCGACGAGCGTATTGCCAACATGACCTTTGCTTCGGTGTATCCGCTGTATTTGGCTAAGGTGCAGAAGAAAGGAAGAAGCGAAGAAGAATTAACGGAAGTAATAGAATGGCTCACGGGCTTTGATCAAAAGAAGCAAAAAGAGTTGATAGAGAAAAAAGTAAGCTTTGATGCTTTTTTTAAGAAGGCCACGCTAAATTCTCATGCGCAGCTGATTACGGGAATGATCTGTGGATATCGCATTGAAGACATTCAAAATCCCTTAACCAAAAAAGTGAGGTATCTGGATAAGCTGGTAGACGAACTGGCTAAGGGAAAGAAAATGGATAAGATCTTAAGGAAACCCTAACGATTACAATGAGGGTTCTTTCATGATGACTTTAATTTCAGAACATTCCATTAAACACTTATCTTTGCGTTTTGCACGAAAAAGAGCGCAAAACACATATATAAGATAAACAAGCGAATGACTCTCATAAAATATATACTTTTCCTGATCCTCACAACGTCGGTTGTTTTTGCGCAAAAAACAACCATAAATGAATTTGCCGCTATTGATAAAAAAGCGTTGTTACTCCCCGACTCTTTAACAAAAACAACAGATCAAATTGCATCTTATATCAATTCGAACTTTATTACAGACAAAGACAAATCGAGGGCCATTTTTATTTGGGTGGCCTCCTCTATTCAATACGACATTGACAATATGTTTGCGCTTAATTTTTACGAAAACAAAAACGATAAAATTACAAAGCCACTAAAAACAAGAAAAGGTATTTGCGAAAACTATGCATCCCTATTTACAGACATCTGTATTAAATCAGGATTAAAATCGTATGTAATAGAAGGTTATACCAAACAAAATGGGTTTGCCGATTACATTTAGATAGTACATGGTTTCTTTTCGATCCTACCTGGGGTTCGGGTTATGTAACGAATGGTAAATTTTTTAAGAAAATAAATAACAATTACTATAAAGCTAGTCCGGCAACTTTCATCAAATCTCACATGCCATTTGATTATTTATGGCAGTTTTTAAATTATCCGGTTACCAATCAGGAATTTTATGAAGGCAAGACACAAGCCAATAACACCAAGCCCTACTTCAATTTTAACGATAGCCTTCGGGTTTATGAAAAACAAAGTAATGATGAGCGCTTAATTTATTCGGCCAACAGGGTGGAGAAAAATGGTTTAAAAAATTCATTACTATTTGACAGGCTTCAACATTTAAAATTGGAAATAGAGAACAACAAACAAACCAAAACCATTAATACCTATAATGCAGCTGTTGCTGATTATAATGATGGTATTACTCAATTGAACGAGTTTATCAATTACCGAAATAAGCAATTCACGCCTAAGAAAACAGATTCCGAAATACAAGCCATGATAAATGGCAGTGAGGTGAAATTAAAAGAAGCTAAAACAAAATTGGGACAGATCACCTCTACCGATGCCAATACCGTAACAGTAATAAAGCAGTTAACAAAATCAATAGATGATGCAACATCGCAAACTAAAGAACAACAAGACTGGTTAAAATTGTATTTCAGCAAAAGTAATTCTGGCCGAAAATCAATGTTCTATAAAGTAACCTGGATGGGTATACCTTTAAATTAATAATAGACCGGATAAAATTAACACCAAATACATTGAACAAAAGAACCTCCTATATCCTTATCGGTATTTTATTATTACTCACCGGATTAATATCTTTTCCTTATTGCTTTATTTATATAACACTCATCGATAACCGCTGGAGCCCTCTTTTGATCTTATGTATTGGCTGTATCGTATGGAGTATACAACTATTTATAAAGGCGGCTAAGTATAAACCCTAACTTGATTTGTATAAACATCGGATTTTGAACATCTCAAAAAATAAAGTAATCTTTGCCTGTTACTAATATGCAGAACAGCACCGAAGGAAACAACCTATGAAAAACGTGTATCTATATATCAACGGCTCTGGAAGTCCGTTTTGGCTTGACGAAAAGAAAAACGACTTCGGGACTTATTATTACAGCAATTTATTCTGGCCCGAAAATGCTTCTATTGAACTTAAAGACTCTTACAATCGGATTTTTACCCTGTATCAAACGTATCAAAATCCAATAGATCATGCCTTTCCCAGCTTATGGACCCAAGAGATGTGCGATCTGTATAATCAATTGGTAGCCGACTTTTTTAAACTTGCCCAATCCGAATTAACAGAATATACGCTTCTAAAAAGATATTCAGACATCACACAAGATCCAAGACTTTTGATATACAGACAAAACATATTAAAAAGTCATTCAGGACAACATCAAACGATGGCCGGTGAAAAAGAGTTGGAAGAATTCCTGAAATACAAGCAGGAGTTTAACAGTGCATTAACAACCGAATTACCTTTTGAAGTCATAACACGCATAGCCCAGTCTGAATATGATACCCTTCATAAAATAACACTGAATTTTGGCATCTATCATAACTTTCAGATATCCATTTGTCCTTATTCATTTAAAACATATATAGCTGATATTAATATCGGCGGACACTTTGCTACCTATCATGTTATAAGAATTAACAGAACCGATATTTTTAATGCCCCCGAAAAACTCATTCAGCTTGCTAAAACACTCAACTTATAACACTAACCAAGGACAACCTCAAACAACAAGGTATTGAAGCCATTGAAGATTAAGTTAAATGCTTTCCTTTTGCAAAAGTTCTCCAAACATTTATCTTTGTTATGATTACGTTTGACAACCATTCCAAAATACATCAATCATAAATTCCTTCGCATGAATAACATTAAAAGACTAACAGCGGCAAGCAAACCTATCATTTGGACAGGCGATCTCAATGACGATTGCACGGCTATTTGGGCAGGGTTGATGTTACGGGCCGAATGGATGGATGAGGAGTATTGGTGGTGGGAAGTAACCGATATGGAAAATCCGACAGCAAAAATAGGTTCATCAAACAACGAAGATACCCCATGTATTGGGGGGCAAATGGCCAGACAAAAAGCCGAAGAAGCCGCCCGAAAATACCTGGGTATTATTCACTAAACATTACCCTCATGAACTATAGCCTGCTGATATGTTTGTTTTGGTGTTGCCTTTTGCCCGCACAGATTGATACCAATAACCATATTGGCCAATTAATGGCCCCGCCATCATTACAACCAGACGAGCCTTTAAATTACACCATCACCTTACCCGCAGAAGACCGAAGTCGACCGGCGTTCATCAAAGGAACATATCATAACAAAGACACTATTTACCAACTCATTTATGATACAACTTATAAAGGAACCGCCAAAGAGTTATTGCAGGATATTATAGTTGGTAATGTTGTAAGATACACAACTCTTGAAAAAGACGGAAAAATGCATGAACGTATTAAAATCATAAAAACTGAAGAATCATTTTTGGAACAGAACTGGATGAATATAGGTGCAATAATACTTGTGATTATTGGTTTTATAATTTATGGCAATAATTTAAAAAAAGTATATGCCGACGAAGAAGACATTGAAAACAACGACTAAAAAATGAAAACATACATCACCCTCTTTACTTTACTCATAGCCACATCTGTTTCATCACAGACAAACTCATTTTCGTTGCTCGACACAGCCATTAAGGTTGGAGAAGAATATACCACACGGCAAATACATTTTGAATTGGGAAAAGCCATATTAAAAGCTGAATCCTATGCAGTTTTAGACTCTATTGTAGCATTTATGAATCTCCATACAAACATCAAACTCGAAATCGGAGTTCATTCCGACAGCAGAACCAATCCAAATTGTTGCGATAACCCTACCCAAAACCGGGCTGTAAGTATAGCTACTTATTTAAAAGAACACCATATAGCGCCCGAACGCCTGATGGCCAAAGGCTATGGAGAGCATAAATTACTGATTAAAGAAGAACAGATCAGCAAGTCTAAAACAACACAGGAAAAAGAAGCACTGCATACGTTAAACAGGCGCGTGGTATTAAAAATAATAGCCGATCAATAAACCTATCCCGTTGCACAAAATTATAGGACAAATACTGGAGCATAATTTTTAATATGGATAAGTATAAATAATAGCATCAATTAAAAATAAATGTATTTGTAAAATGTGCGGGGCCTGCCAAAAATGCGGGCAGATGCGAGGTGAATTGAGAAAACAAGATTTTAGTGTAGTCCCGAAAGCCTTCGGGACGGAACGTGAAAATCGTAGTTTTCCAAGAGGCGGGCTGAGCATATTTTTGGCTTGTCTTTTTTGGTGACTTTTTTTGACTAAGAAAAAAAGTCACAAAGATCATAAGTGCGAAAGGCAGTTCTCTGCATGCAATAAGCCGCTCACAATTCCGTTTTACATCAACTTACCCGCGCACAGCGCTCATTCATGAAAGGCACCCTCCTGCTCATACTCTGTTATGCATCCCCTGCCCTCTTTGCTCAGGCAGAGATCAAGGGTAAATGGACACTGGAAACAGGCGCCAGCACCAACCATTTTTTTCAACGATCCAATAGTTTAAACATCCGGTACATCTCTCCCCGCTTCCGGTGGAGCGACGACGACCTTACCGAAGCACAGGAAAAGCACCCCGAGCTCTTCAATAAAACACGCATTATGTTTGAGCTCATCTACACACCACCCTTTGAAGTACTATGCACCGGCATTAATGTGCAATACCGCATTAGTTCTTACAAACGTTTTACCCTGGAAGTATACGGCGGCATGAAATTCTTTTTTATCCGTGGCAGCGATTTTGAGCAGAAACACGAATTCATCAAAGGCACCAGCAAAGGCGTTTGGTATTTAAACACCGGGCTCATTGCCCAGTTGAACCTGGGGATGTTTGCCCCCTACATGGATATGGGCTATGATGGCATCCTGACCCTTGGCACCGAAATACATTTTAGCAACATGCGCCGCAAGCCTAAAGGGCGGTATAAGTTGCATGCTAAGGCGGTGGAGGGATGATGCAATGGCATTGTTTTACAAATCATCACTTTTTTCAATAAATCTTACGTATCAAATAAATAATGAATTACTATGGTTTTTTGACAGTGAAGTTTGAGGAATCAGTTTATATTTATGTAACATTAGCTAAAAAATATTTAAATAATTATAATCATATGAAAATTAAAGTCGGAACTTATGATGCCATTTTTTATGGAACTGTGATTGGCAATGAAAATGAACCCATCGATTTTCTCATTGCTGAGGAAATTGGATTCATTATTAGAGTTGTTTTTAAGACAGATCCTCAAATAAAAGAAGCTACTATTAAAGCAGAAAAATTTGACAAAGTCGGAGCTCAACTTAATTTCATTAACTTTAATGATGGGTTGCCAACAGGAAACTCTTCACCTATACAAATTGGCAATCTAAATGGAAGGGAATTATATCTAAATTATAGAGTTTCATCGTTAACCAAAGGAGGTAAATCTTTTGATTTTACATGGCTGCTAGGAAAGGAGGCAAAAGATGCCAAATAATTCGACTCAACAAAGTGGTCAAGCAAATTTAACAGACTTGGACCAAGCGGTAAAACAAACTTTAATTCATGTTGATTTGAACAGAACATATTATGGAGTTTCTGCTGATGAATTAGAAAGTATAGAAGAAGGAGCTACTACAATCTGGAAAGATGTAACGTTTGGAGGTTTTGGGATTGGAATACCTTGTATTGTTAATGGAATTATCGAATATAATAAAGTGAATACATTTAACGTAGAAGTTTTTTGGAACTGTTTAATTGGTGGGATAAGTTTAGCGATAGCTATTCTTGGTATTTTTGTTTGGTACAAAACAGTAAATAAATGTAAACAACTCCTCGAAAATATTCGTAAAAGAACTCCTTATAAAATGTCATAAAAATTTAGTTACTCGCTATTGAAAGTAAAATTAAGACTTTATATAAAATGAATGAAATTTTAATAAATATTATAGGAACTATTTTAGGAGGTCTAATACTTACTCTTGTTCTTTTTCTTTTAAATGAATATATATTTCCAAAACATAATTTAACTGGAGAGTGGAAAACTATTATAAAAATTAAAAGCACAACATATAAACCTTTTAATAACCTACGTATAGAATATAGCATACATTTACTTCAAAAAAATAATGAGATATTAGGTTCAGGAGAGAAAATAAAAGACATTAAAGTAGATGGAAAGGAAACTATATTTCTTCGAGAAAATAGGGTTTTAATTAACATTGATGGTTATTTTGATAGAAAATTTTTTAGTAATTCTATTATATATATGAATATCAATGAAGAAGGCCGTAAAAGAAAAACAAGAGCCACTTATTTTTTAGCCCTTACAAATAAAAATACACTTATTGGTACATTTATATCAACTTCAGGAGATTCTAGTGGCGAAATAATTATGACTAAATCACAAAATTAAATGGTCGAAAAAGAGAAATATAATGGTTTCGTTTTATTGTGCAACAAGAATAAACCATTGGGAGTTATTTCCAGTAATAGTGATAAATATGCTATTTGTAATACAGAACTTCTCCCTCCAAAATTTAAATCATATTTAGTCACTATAGAAGATCATAGATTTTATGAACATGGAGCTATTGATGTTAAAGCAATATCCAGAGCATTATATCAAAATATTAAGTCCGGAAAAATAGTTCAAGGAGGAAGTACATTAACACAGCAACTAGCTAGAAATATTTTAAAGGATAATGACAGAAACATTATACGAAAGATAAGAGAAGTTTCACTGGCTTTTGATTTAGAAAATAAACATACAAAAGATGATATTCTTAATCTTTATTTTGACAAAGTCTTTTGGGGTCGAAGAAATTATGGACTAAGAGTTGCTTGTTTGGAATATTTTTCAAAAGAGCCAGAACAACTTAATACAGCTACTTTTTTGCGAGGTCCAAATTATTATTTAAAAAATGAAGAAAAATTCTTAAAGAGAATGGACTTGGTAAGTCAAATTTTAAGAAGGAAAGATATTTTATCTTCTAGGAAAATTTTAAAAATAAAAAAAACACCTATACAATTAACGAATAACACTTTAGATATATATAGAAATGATAGTATACCCTTTATTTCAAAAAATATAAACAAGAAAAAACATTCCATAATTACAACTTTAGATGAGTATATTCAGAAAGAAGTTATAAAATTCATTTCTACTTGTAAATATCCTACCAGTATTATTGGAATTCGTAATGGAGATGTTATTTGCGTTGGCAGTTCCAATGGATCAGATTATCCGTTTAATTTCAAATCTAACGTTGGATCAACCTTAAAACCTTTTATCTATTCATTTCTTAGAGAAAATGGAATCTCTGAAAATGACATTTTTCAAACGGCTAATAAAGTAGATTGGAAAATCCGAGAAGTTCAGCAAACTAAAAAAGAAACCTTAACATTAAAAGAGGCTTTGCAACTTTCAAATAACAATACGTTTGTTAATGCTTCATATTCAATAGGTATCGAAAAAACACTTTTATTTTTATCTCAGGTAACAAATAAACCACTTAACAATTTTGTACCTTCTAGTATTTTAGGAGCTTCAAATGATGGGCTAACACTTTATGAATTAACAAGTTCATATGAGAAATTTTTTTCAAAAAACGAACTAACACCAGTTAAACATGAGTGCTTAACAATTCTAAATCAAATAGCAAAAGAAAAATTTAAAAATGAAATAACAAATATGTTTTTAAAAACTGGGACAACTAACTTTAATAAAGAAAGATTTGCTATTGCTGGTTATGCAAACACTTTTTTTGGTTTTTTGAGACAAGGAAACGAAGATGACAATTATTCTAAAGAAGGAAGCTTTATCTCAAATATTTTTGATTTTCTTAAAAGCATTAGCGAAAAAATTTATAAATGGTCTTAAACATATGAGTAAAATAATTTCACCATTTACTTTGACACAAGAGTCAGAAAAATTAATTGACTTATATCCAGATTCAGAGCTTCTTAAAGATTTTTTCATAAAGGCATCTGAAAGCGAACGTTTTGGTATTATTCGATTATGGATGACAGAAGGTATTCCTTTTGCTTTCAAAGAGAATCCATTATTATATGAAGAAATAAGGTCTTTTATTGCTAAGGGGATCAATGTTAATACTAAAGAAGTTACATTAGTAGGAAGTGGTAGAATTGGATATTCACTTAAAAAAAAAGTATGGGGTAAAAAATTTTCTTCTGCTTCAGATTTAGATTTTACAGTTATTTCAAATGATTTATATAGTAATTTAGTTCAAGATTATCAAAAGTGGGTAAATGATTTTCGTTTAAAAAAGATCATCCCATTTAGTCCTGAACAAACAAAAAACTGGCTTGAAGCAATTGCTACAATAGATGCAAATATTCCAAACGGATTTATAAATACTAAAAATCTTTTTAGCAATATAAAATATCCAACTGTAAGAAAATGTAATTATACCATGAGTTTATTGCAAGGAAAGCTACAAACAACCGCTAATGCACCGAAAATATCTGATGTTTCTGTTAGAGTTTATTCTAATTGGAAATCTTGCGTTACTCAACTACAAAAAAACTTTAAAGTCGCATTAATTTGGTAGCTTATATCTTAAAATCAATATTAAAATATCACTTACACTTCAATACCTTTCTCTCTTCCGGTTTCATGCGGTTGCCGTATACCTTCTCGCAATCCTTATCAATGCATTCAAACAACTTGCTCTCGTAGCTAAAATTAAAGTGGCCCATGCTCCCTTCGGTAGCCGCTTCCAGCTTATCCGGTAAGGTAGAAAACAGATCCCAATCGATCAACTCTTCCAGCTCATCAATAGAAACCGCATAGTGGTTCAAACCCTTTGGAGAGAGTTCCTGGTTAGGCACAATAAAAGCAATGGCGCGGGCCGTCTTTGTTTGCTCGTTATACAAACATATCGCTTTAAAAAAGTAACGCGGCACATACACCGTTACACCCTTTTTAAGGCATAAGGAATCTATAAACACCGAAGCATGCGGCTGTTGCAACAATACCGGCCCCGATACCAGATAACTCACCGAGCCCTCCGCTTCCTCTTTCGTCCAGATGCGGCAATAATCCTCCAGCACACACCAGCCCTTTTGGTTCAGGCAACCGTGTTGCGGCGACATATTGCTCATTTTAAAACAATCATCGTATAACGTTTTATCGTGCCTGAAATCCCCCGCCGGAGCCAGGTGTCCGTGGTCGTAGCCCGAGCTTTGGTAAGCATTGCCTTTAAGAGCCGGATAATCCGGATCGGAAGGATACACACTCGAATCGTGTTTCACACCCTCCTGCGGGTGCTCTAAATTATATTTGGTAACCGCATGCGCCACCCAGGCAGGCAGGTTATACCGCGTATGCATGGCCGAAATATAGCCCGGATGATGGATCAGTTGAATATCATGACCTGTGTAATCGTGGTCGGTATGAGGCGTGGTGCTGTGTTCGTGCAAAAAGTGTTTCAACTCTTTCATGCCGGCCACATGCTGAGTCATTGTATCATTTTTTAGGGCATCAACCGTTGTACCTTTGTTGGTAAGATCCTTACCCGGTTTCACGGTCAGCATCAGCTCATTTACCTGCCCGCACATCAGCTGAGCGGCAAGGCATAAAGCCAAAGACATAAAATACCTGTTAGCGTATATCATAAAAACAAAAATAGTATTTAAGAGAACGGGACATTGGGTGTTTGTTTAAGAGTTTGAAATTTAAGGTTTTGTCACCCTTCAACTTCGCTCAGGGTGACAAAACCAACCAACAAAACCGGGACATATCAAGTAACCATAAACAACACTCAATGATAGACATAAAAACCGAAGCTGCCTACACCAACCACAGTTTTAACTTCTTATTAAAAGCTTATAAACAGGTTATTGCATGTAAGAAATAATCATTTTATGTCAATTTTTAAAAACACCCACAGTAAAATCAGGGCTTTTATTTTTTTGCGCACGCCTTTTTCCGGCAGATATCAACAGGCATTTTGTATCATTTTTCAGGGAAACAATTTTTATTAACAGACTTCCATCGTTCTCTTTCTTGACAAACTGAAGCTAAAGTTTATATTGTCTGTAGGTATTTCTTTTCTTTTTTCTTAGATAAAAAAGAAACAAAAAATCAAGTCAAAACGATTCCTTCCCGCTCTTTTAATTGCTAAGTTTCGTTTCCGAAAAACACTAAAGATTTTTCGGACTCAACTAAGCAATCAAAATTCACCCCTCATCGCCTCCGCGTTTTGACAGTCCTGCGCGCCGCTTCGATCCTTATGAAAATCAAATATTGTTTTAAATTATCCTTTTGCGTAGTAATAGCAGGCCATTTATCGAAGGGTGGGCATTCGCAAGCGGGATGGATGGAACTGCGGTTCCGATGCGTGGGTATGTGCAAGGCTTCGGAAATTACCTTGCAAAAGGATATGCTTTTTGTTACTTTTTTGCATAAAAAAGTAAGTACTAAATGTTCGGGAATTGATTGAAATATGAGGGCGTTTCCGCCAAAAGGCGGATCGCTTGCATCCCTAACTCATAGATCACTAAACACAATGTTTCGTTGCTTCGATCGTTATGGAATTTAAACATATTGTTTGAACTATCCTTTTGCGTAGTAATAGCAGGCCATCCATCGAAGGCTTCGATCGTTATGGAATTTAAACATCTTGTTTGAACTATCCTTTTGCGAAGTAATAGCAGGCAGCGGAAATGCCCAACTAACCTACTCCACCGGATAGCCCTTAGCAACCCAATCCGGTTTAATACCTTCCGGCAATTCCAATACCTTGGTGTTTTTAAATCCAAGCGACATGAGTTTATCATACGCCGGTTTTATATTAGGGCAACTGGCATAAGAACAGCAGCCGCAATACACCACTACCGGTTTGGCTTTACTTTCCATGGCCAATACAGATTCCATGCGATTACTAAAGGTTATATTGGTAGCAGCACCTACTGCCACTGCACCTTTAATATTTTCCATGGGTCCTACATTAAAAATCAGGGGTTTGTCTTTTGCATTGGTTTTTATTTTATCGGCCAGGTCTTTGGTCGACATGAGTTGTTCTTTTTTCCAGGTAGGTGCCTGAAAGCTGCTGAAAGAAAAGCCTATACAGGCTACAATAAGGATAGATATGAATTTCATGATACGTTTTTTTTAGTAACTCAAATCTAAGTAAAAACAAAAAACGTCGTGACTACTGTCAGATTAAAAAATGTTAAATGAAAAAGTCTTGTTTAGAATAATGCCGGTGTAGTTATATTCTGGTCGTTTACGGCAGCGGGTGGACACAATCTTTTGCAAAAGACAGGAAAAAGAATATGCTTTTTGTTACTTTTTGGATAAAAAGTAAGTATTTGCCCTGTCGAGCAAACAAAAAGAGCTCAAACAAAGCCTCAATCCCTAACGCAAGTATCACTAAACACAATGTTTCGTTGCCCTGATCATAGAGAAATTAAATATTGTTTTTAAACTATCCTTTTGCGTAGTAATAGCAGGCCATTCATCGAAGGGCGGTCATGCGCAAGCGGGATGGATGGAGCTGCGGTTCCGATGCGTAGGTATGTGCGAGGCTTCGGAAATTACCTTGCAAAAGGATATGCTTTTTGTTACTTTTTTGCATAAAAAAGTAAGTACTAAATGTTCGGGAATTGATTGAAATATGTGGGCGTTTCCGCCAAAAGGCGGATCGGGCTTTTCATTCCAATCTTTTACTCCATTTCGCTTTTCATTCCAATCTTTTACTCCATTTCATTTCGTAAAAGGATTTCCATTACAATCCCTAACGCAAGGATTACTAAATACAATGCTTCGTTGCTTCGATCGTTATGGAATTTAAACATCTTGTTTGAACTATCCTTTTGCGAAGTAATAGCAGGCCATTTATCGAAGGGTGGTCATGCGTAAGGGATGGAGGCTTTGTTTGAGCTCTTTTTATTTGTGCTGAAAGCCAAATAAAAAAGCGAGTGCCGACAGCCCGACCCGCCCACTGGCGGGATACGCCCAAATACTTAAAATATAAAGATTAAAACAAACCTTTGTTATTCTAATACAGCGATCCATAAAATCATTTAATTCACCGCCGGCTCCGGTTTCACTGCTCCACCTTTTCCAAACAGGCGCATGGCCAGTTCGCGACCAATCCCCTCTTCTTTCTTAAACAGTAATTCGCCATTGGCCACTACGGTTTTATTATTGGCGCTAATTACATTTATAATAGCCTGATAGGTATCGCCTATTTTATTGAATTGAATATGAGCCGAAGGAATACCATCTTTATTGGATAACTCAATATTACAATCGCTCAGATCGCTGATCACATTTCTGATCACAGGATCGTTTTGCATTCCTTCAAACGATACGTTCATTTCCATAGGTACTTCCGAAAACAGCATCAGCTGAGGATATGCTTCAAAACAATTATTCCTGTATAACTGATAATCCTTACCGCTACTGGTTTTAGTCATGATCTCAAATACACGATAGGCATATAGCTTTTCATAGTTAAAATCAATCTGGTCGTCATTACCGGTTTCTGAATTATCAAAAGGAATTGTTTGATTCATCAGCTTTTCGCATTCACGGCGCGCTTCATCATCTTCTCCCTGTTCCTGCAAAAAGCGACAAACATTTAAACGGAAATAACGGTTTATTTTTGGGCGTGTATCCTGTTGTGCATAATCGCGGTATTTCTTTTCAAAAAAGGGCAAACAAAAATCTTTAAGTAAATACATCGATTCGTCAAAACTCACCGTGGCTTCCGAACAAAATAATTCATACACCAATTTATCCCGTTCGGGATTATTGACCATGGCATTTACCAAAGCATATTCCAGCAATAATTTTTCGGCTTTCAGAGCACACATCTCATACAAGCCGCTTAACGAATACCACCAACCGCTATTAAAGAATTTAACCAGCGACATTTTTTTATCAATCAGTTGTATCCTCAATAAATTAATAGTGAATTCATATTGCGACTGGGTTAAGGTGGTATTGATATGTAGTTCCTTAAAATTAGCAGCTTTATTCAAAAAAAGTTCACAGCTATCCAATTGCCCGTCGTATAAATATCCTCTTGCCAAAGCAATGTTATACCATCCAAATCCGGGAATCGAACCACTTTCGGTAATCTTTTCCTGAGCAATGGCAATGGAGGTTTTAGGAAGATCGGCATATACAAAAAGCATCGGCAAATAATAATCCGATTCTACCAGTGCAAAGCGTTGTTTATACTCTTGTTTGGAATAGTCCATCACAGCATTGGCAAAATCGCCCACCACATGTTCCATATTGGCGTAATTGCTCCACGATACCCGGTCGCCGGCTATCAGTAACGAGTAATAATACCGGGAGCTATCGTAATTTTGATTATAGTCGTACAACAAAGCCAGATAATGATAAGTGATCAATTCATCGTCTCGTGAAGCATAATCGCCATACCAGTAATTGTTAGCCTGCCGGTTGGCATTGATATAGGCCAATTGGCTATAACATTGTTTAAAAGCTTCTTCTTCATTTTCCTGGATAGAGTTCTTTAAGAACGGATGATCCTTGCTAGTGTAAAAGCGGTTTCGGTGATACAACCAGGCACGGCTGCTGCCTACATTAAAAAAATCGCGTTGAAAATGATAGCTGTCTATTTTATTAAGCAGGGCCATCGCCGAATCCGGCATTTCAATGCTACTGTAGCAGGCATACAAGGTATTGGCAGTAACATAAAAATCCTCGAACTCAATTCTGTTGGCATCCATATGTTGAAACGAGGTATACAGTGTCTGCAATTTCTGACCGTAATCTTTTTCAAGTAATGCCAGGGCTTTGCGCAGGGGTGCGATGGCTTGTTTATAGCCCAGATAATCGCTGCTGCGATTGTATTTATAAAGACCCTCATACATGTATCCAACATAATAGGTACTATCCAGTCGGATAAACTCCCTGCTTCTGGGCAAGGCATCGTTTGAAGCGGGATTAACACCTATGCGTTTGGCATTGATCTCATAGCGTGCCGCACTGTTGATTTGTGCAAAAGCTGATGGAGCATATACACATATACACAGACAAAGCCATATACTCCACCGATGGAGCATTTGCTTCCTTAAAAAATAATGATCGTTATTTTTAATTGGCCGCATTCAGATTTAGTTTTCTTAAACGATCCAGTTCTTTGGATACCACCTGTTCCAAAGCTTTTTGTCTGGCTTCTTTATTACGGTATATCAAACGGTGGTCTAATACCGCACGACTCATGGTTTGAAGATCATCTTCGGTTACAAAGGTTCGTCCGTTAACCAGGGCAAAGGCTTTTAAACATTTCAGGAACGTGATCCCGCTTCGGGTAGAGGCCCCTAATACAATATCCGGATGGCTGCGTGTACCTCTCACGATATTGCGCACTCCGGTAATGATCTCATCATGGATAAAAACTTTCTCAGTTTCTTTTTGTAAGAACAGGATCTCATTCATTGTTAACACCTGTTTTACGGTATTCAAACTATTTTGAATACCCAGATAATCTTTATAGATATCCAGTTCAGTAGCTTCATCCACATAGCCAAAATAGATCTTAATATAAAAACGGTCGAGCTGAGCCGTTGGCAAAGGATAGGTTCCTTCCATCTCCACAGGGTTTTGAGTGGCAATGGTAAAAAATAATCGCTCCAACGGGTATGTGGTTTCACCGATCGTAATTTGATTTTCGGCCATACACTCCAGTAAGGCAGATTGCACTTTGGGTGAGGCCCGGTTGATTTCATCTGCTAATAAAAAGTTACAAAATAAAGGTCCCTTTTTAAACACAAATTCTTTTTTGATATCATCAAAAATATGTGAACCTATCAGATCCATAGGCAGCAAATCGGGGGTAAACTGAATACGTTTAAATAAAATACCCTGCGAATCCGAACTCCCCGAAATACTGTGTGCCAGAGTTTTGGCCATCACCGTTTTACCGGTACCCGGATTATCTTCCATCAGGATATGGCCTTTGGCTAATAAGGCCGTTAGCACAAATTGTATTTGCGTGCGTTTACCTTTGATAACGGTTTCGATATTATCTACCAGTTTTTGAATATTGGCCAGAGCCTGTTCAATTTGGATCGTTTCTTCCATATTAATTGATTTTAGGTTTTGAGAAATAATTGAGCGTATGATATAAATTTAAAAAATGTTTGACCCTGTTCTTAAAGTGGATCTGTTGTTTTACCTTTTCAATAAATGGTGCATAAAACTGTATTACCCACTCTGCTTCAGAAGCCGTTAATGCTATTTTACTATACCGTGCTTTTTGATAAAGTGTATTAAAATAACCATAACCGGTACCGTAGTGTTGGTCAATTCGGTAAGCAAATTCCTCCGGCCCAAGGTATTTGTAAGAGTGCCCCATCTGGTTTAAATAATACTGTATGGCCCGATGAATATGATAGGCTTTTTCGGCAACCGACGGATACGCTTTTTTGGCTTTTGAATTCAGGTAAAGCCAGTAGAACCAAGGATAAAACAAGGTCAGTATACATAATCCAAGAATCATCCAGAGAATGATGCAGAGCACCGTTAACCAATCAATGGGTTGTGACGTTTTTTCTTTTTCCGTGTCTTTGGATTTGGTTTGATCCTCTTTGGTAATAATCTTCACTTCATCTACCGGAATCGGTTTGGATAAACGGTTAACTACTGTCAGTAACGAATCGTTGGGTTGCAGATAAATAGTTTTCAGGGCTTCGGCATGCGACACAGCCGTAACATGTATGCCGTTCTTTAATTGTTTTAAAGATACTTCTCCCGTATCGCTGGTAATGGCTGCCAACGACACATCCGTGAGAAGCGGATATCTGGCTTTGGAAACAAACTCTGTATCATGGTATAAAATTTTTGTACTGCTAATGGTTACCAGTTTTTTAATGGTATCGGTCTTTACAATAGTGCCATCAATAACCAGATACGTTGCAGGAACATCCGTAGGAGGTGTACCATCGGGTTGCTGCGCCTGTTGTGTATTCACATCGGGGATCGTTGTATCAAAATCAATCCAGCCGTATTCAGGAAAATACACCTGCACCCAGGCATGCGCCTGATCCTGATAGAACCAATACCACCCGGGGTTTTTACTGCTTCGGTCGCTCGCTAAAAAGCCGGCTACTACCCGAGAAGGAATTCCCAAAGAACGTAACATAAATAAAGTGGCTCCTGCAAAGTAAGCACAATAGCCTTTTCTGTTCTCAAACAAAAAGTAATTAAGCTTATTGGCGCTTGGTAATCCCGGAATTCCGGGATTATCAGAGTATTGATAGAGCGGTTGATTTAATTCGTCCTTACTTAAAAAATAATCACGGATGGCAATGATCTTATCAATAGGTAAAGGATGTTCATCTGTAATTTTATGAGCCAATGTTCCTATTTTCTGATACTCCTCGTTGGAAGGCATATAGGTATAGTAATCCATAAAGGCTTTATCCGGACCGGTGATCTGATCTATTTGTCGCAACAGATTGAAGCGCTGTTCCTGAAAATGTTCCAGATCCTTATTACCGGCAGGATTATAAATGAAATAAGCACTGTTTAGTTCGCTCACCCACATTTTGGCTACATATGCGCTTTGGTATTGTTTTTTATATTCCTTTGGAACAGCAACCGGCTGGCAATAAAATGCATGGGAAGGTGCCACAAAACTATTAGCCGACATGCTTACGTTATATACTTCGGTTGTCACCACTTTGCGATTCAATACCCCTAATGATTTTTTAATAATGGAAGGATCCGTTTTTTTAAAGTACAAAGGAATCTTTGAAGGATCAACCGTGAACAGATCATTATACGGAACCTTGTCGTCTATTTCAAATGTTTGAGTGGCCGTATCAAACTTTGTATAATATACCGATGTGAAATACAAAGGATTGGGGGTATTGGAGTTTTCGAAAAAGTTATCCAGCTTCGCTACAAAAACCAATTGCTTGTCTTTGTTCAACGATCCCGACAACTTTGATTGATCTTTATTGGAAACGCCACCGTTCTTATCTTTTTGCGTCATCGACTCACTATTTCCCTTACCCTTTCCGGCCTGTCCTTTTCCGCCACCACCCCACTCTTTTTCAATGGCCGTGAAATTACCTTTGAAAATGGAAAGAATGGCAATGAAGAGAATCAGTAATACAATGGCAAAGGCCCCCAGGCGCTTACCCACAAACCACCCGAAATGAGTTTCATCTTCGTTGATATTCCTGATCAGTTCGGTAGTATAAATAATGTAAAATGAATAAATCAGCACAGGGATCAATCCGTTAAGGATACTGCTTACTGTAATATCTGCCGTTTTACTAATCAGCACGATCTCGATAATCAGCAATAGTACACTCCATATAATGGTGAGGTATTTTGAACGGCTAAAGCCATAGCCAATAAACCAGCCGGCTGAAAACAGGATCACAAAAATGTAGAACTTAACCGATGCGTAAAAGCTGTCAAATTCTCCGATAGTCACATTCTGAATGGTTGCGTAAATGATATAATTAGCCAGTAATACCAAAGCCGTGATCGTTATAAACCGAAAACGATAACTAAATAACCCAACCGCCAGAATACAACCTGCTGCAAAATATAAGCCCTGACTTAGCCATTCGTTATCCAGAATAGCATAAAAATTATTTAAACGCCATAAAATAAAGCAAATAAAGATAATGGTAGGAACCGCCAGAAGCAGTAACTGGAACAAGGTCTTTTTTAAACTATGTATTTTTCCTATGGCCATTTTAGTTTCTGATAATAGAGGCTTTATCGGTTTGTTTTAATAATCCTGAAATGTCGGTTTCATTCTCATTCAATTTGAATCGCAGGGGTGATAAATTCCATTTGGTTTTATAAGAGGTTAGTTTATCATTCTCGTTGGTAATAAATAACCATCGAATCCAGTCTTTGATATCATTTTGCCGGAGGCATTCTGTTAATGGAACAAACACAATGGAAATATCAGAACCGAAGTTATCCGCAAAATCCCTGATCTGCTCCGGATCATCTAATGAAGAGACAATGAGCACAGATGCATTTCCTGGTTTTACAAAGTCTTTCAAATGAGTTTCATCCTGCCAATGACTCAGGGTGATGGCATACTTTACCTGTTCATCAGGCTCTGATAAAGCTGTTGGAGGTATTGGCTGATCACTGATATACCTTACTTCGAGACCTTTTTTTGCAAGCTGTTTGTAAATCGACCAGCAAATGGTTTTATAGTAATTTAAAAAAAGGGTTTCTATCACGTCATTTCCTTTTACATCAAAATGGGTATGAAACGATGTATATAAATAGATATGGGATGCATAAGGATCCATGATTTCCGGTATACGTACCACCAGCTCTTTATTCTTGGCATAGATCTTCCAAACGATACGTCGCACATCATCGTTGTTCTCAAAACTCTTGTAATTAATTAATTCGCCTTCCACACGTTTCAGTTCATCAATACGAATGGAGGTATCTTCTGTTTTACGTGGAGAGGCATGTATCTTTGTCAGATCCTGTTCTGTAGGGCTCACGTAAAAACGATTAGAAGTATCAATAGTTGCGGCAAAAGAAAAGAACTGAAAAAAATCTTCAAAATAAATAATCACTTTTTCGATCTGGTATTCTCTTATTTCAGGTAAATTCCAGTTAAATGTTCCATCAAACGAAGCGCCAAAGGGTTTTCCGTTTTTTGTGATGACAGAGAATTTATCCGAAAAATGAGTACTGTCGTATAACAATCTCACTTTCAAAAACCCGATCAATGGCATAAAAACGGGGTTTATCTGTATAGAAATGGATTGTTTGCCCTGTGCCGCAGCTGAAGTTTTTAAATGGAGCGTAACCATATTTTTGGCCTGCTTCCATTTAAAATAGCCGAAAGAAAATAAGACTGTTAAAAAGCCAAAGCACAAAATAGAAAAACTAAATAATAAAGCAATCAAGAGTAATAGGCTAAAAATATCTTTATAAGCCGAATCAGGGAGCTTACTTAGTTTATTGAGCCAACCATATCCCGGAATAATAATAGCGCAAAACACAACCAGATACACAGAGAATGGCATGTAATATCCGATCTTTTTTATGAGTTTTAACAGCTTTTGCATTTTAGGGTAGTTATCCCAGTAAATTTAAATTATATTTTCAAATTAAAAACTAAGTTGATTATAATGTATGTAAAATTTTAACTATTCTTCAGATATAATGAACATAGGGAAACAAGAAAACTGCTTGGTTATTTCTCAAAATCGCAGCAAGCATATATTAAGAATATGAAGATATTAGCTAACACTGGTCTTTCCTTTCCTGAATTTATCATATAAAAGATCAATCCAAATGATCTATTTTTTGCTTTTTCATCCACTTATGAACGCAAGCTTTCAACATTTCTGTAAAAACAAAAAGGTCTCACCTATGATGGTGAGACCTTTTACATGTATTGTGGAACTAGTGAGAAATGGGTCGAACCAATTCCTTGATGATTTTTTTAACGTAAAAAAAGAACTTTTAGACCTTTAATTTTACCGTAAAATACGGTAAATAATCCTTAATTAACTAATGGGTTCAATAATATTCTTTTAATATATTTGATAAATGAGAGTTAATAATGAGAACCTTGACTTTTTTGACAATGAATCTAAAGAAGAATTATTTAGACTATTGCTAAATGTTAATTTCCCCAGAATCACTAAATTATCTAAAAAGGTATTAATTGAAGTTTTAGTAAATGGAAAGAAGATTGAGGATTTAAAGCAACCTTTTAAGCTCCCAAAAACAAGACTCAAGTCTATATATTCAGAGGGCATAAAATCATTAAAACTCTCTCTAGTTGAGTTAAATTTAAGATTGGAATCGGTTGATAAACTAGAGCATGAATTAAAGGTTACAAAAGCCGATTTGAGGGAACTAGAAGAATATGTTAAAATAGAAAAGAACTTACCACCAGCATTATTAGAAATTCTATCTATAAAGATAACCGATACAGACCTCTCTTCTAGGGTAAAGAATATTTGTAATAATATAGGAATTTATAGCTTAAGAGAGGTTGTTCGATATTCAAAAAATGATTTTTCAAAACTCCGTAACTGTGGAAATTTATCAGTAAAAGAACTTGAAGCCTATTTAAAGAAATTGGGGCTTTCTTGGAGTATGGATGTTTAAAATAGGATTTATAACCTATCAATTTTAGTGTTAGTTGCTTCCAATATCTGTATTGATTCAGACACTTTCCCTTTAATCTTTTTAAATTCACTAACCATACTTTGTATGTCAGTTTTTACTTCATTAATTTTAACTCTACTTTATTTACAGTCCATCATAATTTCCATTGAGTAAGGATAGCTTGGGAATTTAGCGTTTAAATCTTTCAATAAAGGAGTTACAAATTCATCAATAAATCGTGACATGTCTGCCCCTTCTTGAGCTAATTTGCCATATACGACTACAAAACTATCAAGTGTAGTATAATATTCGTTTTTGTGTCTTTCCTCTTTTAATTCTTTAGCTAATTCAGATAAAATCACGCTAAGTTTATTGGGCAGATTATCAATAATTTCTTTTATGGCTAACATTTTTTTATATGAATGCTCTATGACCGTTTTATGCATCCTATGAACTTCGTTTACAACACCATCTAGTATATCAACAGCCGAATTTGTTTTTTGATATTGTTTAATGCTATCAGCTTCTTTGAAATTATTTATCCAAGCCTCAAAAACTCCTTTATTGTCAACATTGATTAACCTAGTAAAATCATGTGAGGGAACTCTTGGTAAAACCATTAGGTTAGTAAGGTCTTTTTCTTGCTTCTCAATATATTCTTCTACTAGAGTTAGATTTCTATTTCCAACGGATAAATTTTTGCGTATGAGTTCTGAATAATATTTGAGTAAGTTTTTATCTTTTTGTTCATTTTCAGCCTTTTCTTTATCTTTTTCTTTTTTAATTTGATGAGCATAAATTAAAAGAGAAAGACCAAAACCCACAAAAGCACCAATACAATTAGTCAGAATATCCCAACCAATAGAACTATCATCGCTACCTTGACTGTAATTATCTCCAAAGTTGAAAATGGATTTTATTACAAATAATTGAATTAAACTATACATACGTAATTTTTATATAAAAATAAAAAAATCTATGAGAAATCACTTTTTGATTCTTCCCATAAATAGTTCATCGTTTCATCAATAATTTCAGGAATATGTAAAACATTAAGCAACTCACTTTCAGGAATTAACTTTTTAAGTTCCTCTCTAAGTTTTTCTCTTCTATCCTTATTTGGTGGATGATTTATAAAATGAGCTGAAAAATCCTCGTGTCCCTTTTCGGAGAAATACTTGGCTTTTAAAGTAATGTCATTTACAATAAAAAACAATTCAACTCCAATATAACAAAAATCAGCTTGAAAGCCTTGTTCTGCCATTGTCTGCATTGCTAGATGTAATCCAACTTGGTCTGCTTCAAATTCTTTTTGATGGTTTTTATTTTCATCATAAGAAGTTGAGCATTTTTCATTGAAATACCAAAACTTGACATTTGAATTTCTGTGATGTTTAATGCTATGCCCTATTTCGTGACCCACCATAAAATACTCTGCACACATCATTAGATAGGTACACAGAATATACTTATTGTCTTTAGGAAGAAAATATTGTTGAGCTTTTCTAGGAGAACCATCTAGTGTTGCTCTAATCAGGTCTTTAAAATGAAATAGAATCTTAGGGTCAGACTTTATATTTTTTATTATGTCATCCCTATTTGTAATTAGAGACTTTAACTCGCCATTATTTCCAAATGGTAAACATTGAATAAATACTTTGGAAAACAAATGAATAAATGAGAGGAAATCTTCATCAACAATAATAACAGGCTGACCATTTTCAAGTGTAAAAGTTACAGCATTAATTGAATCATTTGATACTGTTCCAATAACGGGCATTATAGGTATTTCATAACCAATAGTTAATGCAGCTTTATAGGTAGCCTCCAATAAATGAGAAACTGTTGCATAGGGGCTTAACTCTTGATATTTTGTAGGTAATTGTGCTATAATGTTTAACTCATATTCTGATGTTTCTTTTAGTGCTTTCTCAAACGCCTCATCAGAAGCCCCTTTATTAATCGTTTCAAATTCTACGAACACATCTTTTAAAGAAAATTCATAAGTAGACTTTATCCTTTCTTGTCTTTGAATGAAAAAATCTTGCAAAACAGATTCATGTTCCAAAAGATAATCTTCAAATAATTGTTTAAATGCTTCAGGTTCATTCATCTGCTTTTTCAAAATATTCTCAATACTTGGATTTGTTCCATACTTATATTTAAAGTACAAAAGTAATCCTTGTAAATCTTCTAGGAATTTATTAGCAGAAGTCATCTATTAATTATTGATTCTTTTTTTATGGTTTATGTTCAGTGAATTTTATAAACTTTTCAGCTTATTGTAATAGTGATTAAGATTATATTTAGCGTCATCATAATTTGGATAAAGCTCAACTGCTTTTTGTAACTTAATTACTGCATTCGCTATCATATTCATTTTACCCAAATGAGTGCCATAATTATACCATAGACG
>JACQAK010000066.1 GCA_016194985.1 Bacteroidota bacterium | reverse complement strand
CCTTTGTATAGTTTTTTCAGAGACAACGACATTAAGATGAATTTGAATGAAAAGCCATACTTCACTAACAAGTTATGGAATGATGGCGAAGAACAAAGTCCTCAAAAATTAATGGAAGAAATAGAATTGCTAAAGCAAGCAATTTCATACAAGGAGGCCGAGCTATCCAAAAGGTTAAAATGAGTGCTGAATTAGCATTTAAAAAATTCGATAGTATTGCTATATTTGTATAAGGATATTTAATATATATGATAGCAGACCTGTTTCTTACTTTTTTATTGGTTTTATTAAATGGATTTTTTGTGGCAGCTGAATTTGCGTTGGTTAAAGTTCGTTCTTCGCAAATAGATTTATTAGTTCAAAAAGGAAGTAAGCGAGCCAAAGTAGCTCAGCAATTAGTTCAAAAACTTGACTCCTATTTATCAGCCACACAATTAGGTATTACATTGGCCAGTTTAGGATTGGGTGCCTTTGGGGAACATGTGATGAGTCAGATCGTCGGAGGTTTCTTTCAGAATATGAATATTGTTGTAAATCCCCACATTGTTACTATTCCTATTGCATTTACGCTTATTACTTTTTTCCATATTACTATAGGAGAACAGGTTCCTAAAATGTTTGGAATTAAATACCCTTTAGAAATGACCTTATTCATTTCATGGCCAATGCGGGTGTTTTATTTTGTATTTGGTCCCTTTATATGGTTACTAAATAAATCCTCCAATTTGTTCCTGCGCTTATTAGGAATCAAAAAAGTAGGCGAAGAAGACGTACATACCGAAGAAGAATTACGGTTGATATTAACCGAAAGTGAAGAAGGTGGTGCTATCAAACCAAGTGAAAATGAATTGATACAAAATGTATTTGATTTTGATGACCGTTTGGTAAAACAGATCATGGTTCCTCAAAACCGTGTAACGGCCATTGATGTGGAGGCTTTAGACAGAGATGGTATTGTACAAAAAATATCTGATGAGGGCTTTTCACGCTATCCTATCTATTTAGGAGATATTGATAATATCATTGGGGTGATCTATGCAAAAGATTTATTCAAAGAATTGATTTCAAAAAAATTCCGCACTATTAAAGATATTATGCGTCCGGCTCATTTTGTGCCTGAATCCATGAAAATTAATGACCTGTTGCGTGATTTTCAGAAACTACATATGCAAATTGCTATTGTTACCAATGAGTTTGGCGCAACGGCCGGTATTGTAACCATGGAAGATATTATTGAAGAATTGGTTGGGGAAATACAGGACGAACATGACGAAGAAAAACCAACGGTTGAAAAGAAAAGTGAAACCGAATATGTTGTTAATGCACACAGCAGTATCGGTGATGTAAACGAATCCTTACCGATGGCTCTTCCCGAAAGCCCCAAATACGAAACGATTTCAGGACTCATTAATTTTTTATGGGGACGTATCCCTGGAGTAAATGAAAAAAGACAATACGGTGGCTATGAAATAACGGTGCTGCAACGAAAAAAACAAACCGTTGAATCAGTGAAATTAAGGGTATTAGAACCTAATAAAGTGGAATAAAAAGCATATAACATGGCTTCTTCATCGGTCTCGAAAAAATTACATCCCTACCCTACGGGATGGTATGTGTTGGCTAAGTGTGACGAAATCAAAAGCGGCACATTAGTCACAAAGCAATTTACTGGAAAAGACGTTGTTCTTTTCAGAACCAAAAGTGGAAAGCTTTCCATTGTAGATGCTTATTGTCCTCATATGGGTGCCCATTTCGGTCATGGCGGCGATGTGGTGGGAGAAACCATTCGTTGTCCTTTTCATTATTTTTGCTTTGATATAAAAGGAACCTGCACAGAAACAGGCTATAATACAAGTCCTCCAACAAAAGCAATTCTTAAAACGTATCATCATAAAGAGATCAATGGATTTATTATTATTTGGCACGACATTAATAATTCCTCTCCAAGTTGGCATATTCCCGAAACAGACAATACAGATTGGAGCGAAGTGATGACTGCTGATTATGAGTTAAACAGTCATCCTCAGGAAACAACAGAAAATAGTGTAGATGTTGGTCATTTTTCAGTAGTACACAAATACACTAATGTACATGACCTGAAAGAATTAACAACTGATGGTCCTTATCTTAATGCATCTTATGGCTTTAGCAGAGAAGGTGGTATTTTAAATAACGCCGGCATAAAAGCACAGATCAATATTCATGTTCACGGTCTCGGTTATTCGTTTGTAGAAGTTACCTTACCTGCCATGGGTTTACAAACCAGACAATATGTTTTCCCTACACCGATCGCAGATGGCAAAATCATTTTAAAAATTGGCATGTCTGTCAAGAAAATCGAAAAACCTTCTAAACTAAATCCATTTTTAGCTGTTATCCCAAAAAAAATAGTAAATAAATTGGTTTTAAAACAGGCTTTTAAAGGCTATGCACACGATGTAAGTCAGGATTTTGACGTATGGCAGCACAAAACATTTATAGAGCAACCAGCTTTAGCTATGGGCGACGGACCAATCATTAAATACAGAAAATGGGCTAACCAATTTTATGTCGGTTTAAATGAGAATACATAGTATAATCTATTTGCTTGTTTGTATTTTTTCATACAATCATAGCATATCCCAAAACACTTCCAACTTACAAAAGGGTATTGATTTGTTCTATAAAAGAGCAGAAGGTTCAATGGGTCTTGTTGCCAAACCCGAAATAATAGAAGAAGCAATTTCTATTTTAGAAAAAGAATTAGCAGCTCTTAATCAACCTCAAAAATCAGGGTTATATTATTTATTAAGCCTGAATTTTAAAGCTCGCTTTGCTTGCAAAGATGAAGCAGAAAAAAGAATCATTTTAGAGAAAGCTATTAAAGTTGGCAAAGCCCTGAAAGATAAATACCCTGATAATGGCCCCATTTGCTTCGAATATATAGTAAGCGTTGGTTTATTAGGAGAAATATCAGGCGTTATTAAAAGCATTAATGACGGTGTTGTTACTAAAATGAAAACAAACTCCGAAAAATTAATAGCAATTGACTCAATGCATAATAGTGGCGCAGGATGGAAAGTGTTAGGCGTATTAAATTATAAAGTTCCTAATCTGGGCATTATCTTTTCATGGCCAAGTGTTAGTAATTCAAAAAAAATGTTGCAAAAAGCACTCAGGTATTTCCCCAATGATATTGCCAACAATTTTTTCTATGCTGAAGCATTACTTAAAAATGATGAAAAGGAAATAGCTAAAGTTTATTATAATAACTTATTGAAATTAGAATTAAGAAAAGACTATGTATTGGAAGATCTTGATTTTAAAACAAAAGCCGTATTAGCCTTACAAAAATTGTAACAACTAATTATCCAGATAAATTCTTCCCTGCCGCCACATATCCACGGCTTCATACCAGGGCGCTTTATACATTTCATTTCTTTCCAGATAATAATCGTTATCCGTAAAAGGATTAACCACTTTTATAAATGAAAACACAATAGAATGAGGATTCCCTGTTTCACCATAGGTCCACATTTCTCCGTTTTTTCTTTTAGATACTTTATTAGGAGCGCCAAACACAATATAGATCATACCTCTGTCGGTTTTCCAACCTTCCTGGTAGCTTGTAAATAACTTATTGGCTTCCTGAACCCTTCCGTAATATTTACGGATCAGTTCTTTCGCTCTTTCGTTACTTCCGGCAATATCCAACCAGAATTTATCAATCGCACCTTTTTTATCTGATGACTGCATACAATTATCAAACTCTTTTTTCGCCATCATATAACGGGTGGCTAAAATCATTTGTTCGGTGTTTTTTATTTTTGGATAAGAAGATTCATACACAAAAAAAGTAACGCCGTCTTTGGTGTCGTTATTTGTTTTTAAATGAAAAAATCCTTTCTGAGGAAGAGCCAATTCTACTCTGCCGTTACTTTCATAAACACTAAATACGGAATCAGGCTTATAAGAAAAACGAGGCATTTGCTCTAATGAAAAGGGCGGAATCGCCAATTTAAAATTAGGTTTAAAAAAATCCACCTCATACAATTTCTCTTTATTTCTTAAAGATTGAACATATACTACATCATCCGGTTTGTAATAGGAAGAAAATAATATATCGTTACGGGAATTGGTTACCAGAAAATTTTGACGTGAATTAACCGAAGACTTATTAGAATACTCGCTATGTGTGTAAATGGTTTTCTTATTAATGTCTATCACATTGATATCGATGTAATAATTAAATCCTTTTCTTAATTTAAAATACACCTCTCCTCGTAATTGTTTCACTATCGCATCCGTTTGCCGATCCCTGATAATTACCGAAGCTGTGTCTAACGTGGTATTCAAATCATCCTCGTTACTTGTTTTCACCAGTACTTTTACCTGACTGTAAAAATAATTACTGGTATCTGTTTTCTTATAGATTAACGCTTCATTAGAGATCTCATAAAATAATTGACTGATGCTATCGTTAATATGATAAACAACATACCTCGCGCTTAATTCATTGTTTTCTTTTTTATAAAGACGATCGGTACTGGTTTGATTTACCTTTTGAGATGTACAGGCCCATAAACCAATAAGCACAGCTAAAACAAGAGTATATAAAATTTTATTAAAATTCATACTCCATGAAGATAAGAAAAAAATAAAGAAAGAAGAAGATGTTATTTCAATTCGAAGGGCTTACGCTCATACTGGCAGCAATCAGGTAATTTACCGTAAGCGTAATCATCTCCATAATAACCATCATTATCATATCCGGCTTTGGCAATCAATTCCTGAATGCCATTTAACGATATTTTAGTTGTATCGAACTTCACAGTCATTAATGTAGACTCAACATTCCAGTTTTTCTCTATAACACCATCAACGGCGCAAGAAGACTCGATCGTAGCTTTACATTTTTCGCAATTTCCCCAAACCTTAAATGTTTCCGTTTTTTCAGGCGAACCTGTTTTACAGGAAAATAAACCCAAGGATAAAAAAAACAGAATATAGAATACAGATTTCATTTAAATAAATTAAAGAGTTGCAAATTTATAATTTAATTTCAAAAAATGTTCAATATAATGAGGAAGGGCAAATTTTAAATTTTTCTGGGCTTTAACATTGTCATGAAAAACAATCACGCTTCCGTTTCTTGTATACTTCAAACTATTATCTAAACATTTTTTAGGTGTCACCAATGGATCATAGTCGTGGGTTAAAACATCCCAAAATACAACTTTGTAGTCTTTAGCCAAAGCTTTATACTGACGTTTTTTTATTCTTCCGTAGGGAGGTCTAAACAGATTAGTTTTTGTTAAATCCTGACATTTCTGTATTCCTTTAACACATCCAATACCCAGGGTGTTAACTCCGGAATGGGGCCATCATCAAAGGTGAGATAAATAACAGGTTCGTTCTTATCCATGCGCCATAAAGAATCTTTGTATAAGCTCCTTAATAGTTGAGGCGGACGAACAAGCAGTTTCATTTGTTAAATTTTCGACAGTACTAATGTAGCCATTAATTTAAAAACAGCTTCATTTTTGGCTTTTTTACCGGTTTTTTTCTGGATTTCACGCGAAAATGCCTTCCCTAAACTAAAAGCCCTCTTTACATACCCAAATATCCTATTTAATCAGACGAGGTATTTTACGTTATTTTTATAGTTATTTTTAAGGCTAGAAACAATTTCTTTAAAATGAAACTAAAAATCTATTTATCAATAGTTTATACGCTTTTATCGTTGTCGTTATTTTCTCAAAACAATTACAATGATTTACCTCTGGCAGAAAAAATTCGTGTTAAAGAAGGACATTCGTCTTTCTTCTCAAATTTAAGAGGAACCAACCCCACTATTCAAACAACAGGCCCTGAACAAGATTGCAATAGTGCTATTCCGGTTTGTCAAAACGTCTACACAACCTCAACTTCTTATAGTGGAGTTGGAGCCAATGATGAGATTCCATCTAATTCATGTCTTGGAAGTAATGAAAAAAATTCCGTATGGTACACGTTTAGCACTTCTTCTGCCGGAAATCTGGCTTTTAATATTAATCCAAATAGCTCAAACGATGATTATGACTTTGCTTTATACGATATTACCGGAAATAACTGCAGTGGTATTTCAAGCGGAGCTATAACTCCTATTCGTTGTAATTTTTCTGCCACATCAGGCTCAACCGGGTTATCATCTGCCGGGTCAAATGCATCTGAACCAGCTTCCGGAATTAATCATAGTACTGTTTTAGCCACTACACCCGGAAAAACATATGTACTAATTATTAGTAATTATTCTTCTTCTCAATCGGGTTATACATTAGATTTTAGTCCGGGGACTGCTTCTATTTTTGACGTCACTCCACCTACTATTTCAGGCGTAACAGCTCCATGTGGTTCTAATACCATCGTATTTAATGCCAGCGAGCAAATTAAATGCAATACGATAGCTTCAAACGGAAGCGACTTTACCATTACTGGTCCAGGCGGGCCATACGTTGTTACTGCAGCATCCGGACAAAACTGTGGATCAAATACGGCTCAGATAAACTTAACCATTTCGCCTGCTTTAAGTGGCGCCGGACCATGGACAGTGGGTGTTAATACAGGAAGCGATGGAAACACATTATTAGACGCTTGCGGTAATGCTATGGCTTCACAAACCAAAACATTTACCACAGTTCCTCCTGCTGTTACAATCACGGGGCCTACCTCTGTATGTAAGGGTGTTGTTTTTGCGTTAACAGCCAGCTCTGCCTCATCTTATACCTGGTCGGGAGCAGCCGTACCTGGTGGACAACAAAATCAGCAAACAATTTCCGTTACACCAAATGCTGCGGGAACATTGAATTTCAATTTAACTGTAACTAATGGTATTTGTGGAAATTCTTCAGCATCTCAAGCAGTAACTGTAAAAGACGGACCAACGGCGCATTATACTGCTTCATCACATACCATTTGCGCTGGCACCCCCGTTACATTCACTACTACTTCAACAATACCTTGTACAATTGGTGGTTCTGGAGCTATTGTATGTACTTGTGGTAGTTTTGGATGCGGAACAACTCCTCAAAATAATCTTAATGTGATTCATACATGGGGATTTAGCGATCCTTTTTCTGGAACTAATAATTTTGGAATAGGTAATACAATTTCGCATACGTTTAATACACCTGGTACTTATTACGTTAACTTGAATACCAATTTTATAATTGGAGGAGGTTGTAATACCAGTGAAACACAAACATTCGTTGTACTTCCAGCAACACCAAATTTAACGGTTTCACCTTCTGTTACCATATGTCCTTCTCAATCAACAACACTGACTGTTAGTGGTGGTTCAAGTTACACCTGGACGCCTAATACATCCTTAAGTTCTACATCAAATAGTGTGACGGTTGCAAATCCTGCAAGCACCATTACTTATTCTGTATCAGCTCCTGGTTGCAGCGGAAATCAAACGGCTACAGTACAAGTTGTTGTTGGAGGCACACCTCCTGCTATTGGTGCCATTAGTGGGCCAAATCCTGTCTGTTCCAATTCTTCGGGTAATACATATTCCGTCACGAATGTTTCCGGGGTCAATTATACCTGGTCTGTCCCTTCCGGAGCATCTATTACCTCTACTCCAACAAATTCAAATGCCATTACTGTAAATTTTGGTGCAAGCGCAGGAACCATTTCCGTTAGTGCCGTTGGCAGTTGTGGCACGGCCACTGCTTCAATTAATGTAACATTGAATCCTGCATTAAATTTAACGGTTACACCAAGTAGTTCCAATATTTGCCCGGGAAGTTCCGCCACACTTACTGCCAGTGGGGCCACCAGTTATACATGGTCTCCTTCGGCTTCCCTAAATACATCAAATGGTGCCAACGTAGTAGCGTCTCCTGTAACTAATACAACTTACACTGTTCTTGGTTCAACAGGAACCTGCACAGGCTCCACTACTGCGGTTGTTAACATGGGGGGCTCCTTAACATTGTCGGTTACACCAAACAGTTCTACGGTTTGTGCCGGAAGTTCAACAACATTAACCGCCAGTGGAGCAACCAATTATACATGGTCACCATCAGGTTCATTAAATACTTCAAATGGAGTCAGTGTAATTGCCAGTCCTTTATCCAACACCACTTATACCGTAATTGGAGCAACAGGAACCTGTACAGGCTCTGCAACGGCTAGCATTACAATGGGGGCGGCTTTAACTCTAACACTCACAAGTAATACACCAACTGTTTGTCCAGGAAATTCAGCATTATTACATGCCGCCGGAGCAACAACGTATACTTGGTCCAACGCATCTACTTTAAATACACCTAACGGTGACGACGTTACCGCTACACCATTAACCAGTACAACTTATACCGTTATGGGATCAACAGGAACCTGTACCGGCGTTGCTACTATTAGTGTAGGTATCGGGGCATGCGTTTCCTCATCCTGTAATTTATCTGCTATTCGTACAGCATTAACCAATGCGGGTAATATAGAGCTGCTAGGAATGAATAACACCTGTAGTTTATATTTTATCAATCCTCAATACATGACAGGCCCTCAGGCTCAGGCTTACGCACAAACTTTTGGTGCCAATTTAATTTCTGTTCAATCTGCTTCCGAAAATACGGATCTTGTTCAGGCGCTCTCCAATCAGGGATTTTCATCTAATGTGATTTGGATAGGATTTAGCGATGCCATCACTGAAGGCTCTTTTGTATGGTATGATGGCTCTCCTATTTCATATACTAACTGGGCTGCAGGTGAACCAAATAATGCTGGAGGAAATGAAAATTGTACACAGATCTATACAGATGGTAGCTGGAATGATTTGAACTGCTCCGGATATAATTCTATGTCGGTAATAGAAGTTAACCTTTGCCCACAAGTTTCTGTTTCAACACCTACTGTTCACTGCCCTGGTACTAATGTTACATTAAATGCCAGCACACTTTTAGGCTCACCAAGCTATACTTACACCTGGATTCAAGCAGGCACTGAAACATTTACCAATACCAGTGCCCCAGGAAATACAGATCAGATCACTGTAACTTCGCTTGCCAATAACACCTTTACAGTATTCTCTGAAGACAGATATTCCTGCCCTCAATATGCAACTGTTACACTTAGTGTTTTACCTTCTCCTACAGTTACAGTTAACAGCCCTACCATTTGTTTAGGTCAACAAACTGCTACATTAACGGCTAATGGAGCAAATACCTATACATGGACGCCGGGATTAAGTTCAACAAATGGGGCCGTTGTTACAGGAAATCCTGTTTCTTCTCAAAACTATACAGTTACCGGTACTGATTTAAATGGTTGTATCAGTGGAACAATCACCTCTATAACAGTTAATCCATTACCTACAGTCACCGTCAATAGTTCTACTATTTGTGTTGGACAGCAAACAGCTACCTTAACTGCTCATGGTGCTGCCACTTATAGCTGGAGTCCCGGATTAAGCTCTACCACCGGTTCAGTAGTGACCGGTAATCCTATGTCCACTCAAACTTACACCGTAGGGGGTATTGATTTAAATGGTTGTATTAATGGAACCGTGACCTCCATTGCTGTCAGTCCTTTACCTACAATCACCGTTAATAGTTCTACCATTTGTATTGGTCAACAAACCGCTACTTTAACCGCTAACGGTGCTGCCACTTATAGCTGGAGTCCGGGATTAAGCTCTACCACCGGTTCAGTAGTGACCGGTAATCCTACATCCACTCAAACTTACACCGTAGGGGGTATTGATTTAAATGGTTGTATTAACGGAACTGTAACCACCATTGCTGTCAATCCTTTACCTACAATTACCGTTAACAGTTCTACCATTTGTATTGGTCAACAAACCGCTACTTTAACCGCTAACGGTGCCGCCACTTATAGCTGGAGTCCGGGATTAAGTTCTACCACCGGTTCGGTAGTGACGGGTAATCCTACATCTACCCAAACTTACACTGTAGGTGGTATTGATTTGAATGGTTGTATTAACGGAACCGTAACCTCCATTGCTGTCAATCCTTTACCGGTTATGGTTGTTTCTCCTGACATGACCGTTTGTCCGTTAGCGGCTACAACTTTAACAGCTAACGGAGCTATGTCTTATACCTGGTCACCAAATATTTATTTAAACAACAATACATCCAGCAGTGTGATTTGTACGCCCTCCGTTACAACAACTTACACAATTGAAGGGTTATCTGCAGCAGCTTGTTCCAATACTGTTACAATGACTATTGCCGCTATTAATACAGTTGTTGTAAATGCCACTGCCAGCAATTATACTATTTGTCCTTTAGGCAGTACTACATTAATGGCTTCGGGAGCAACAACCTATACATGGGTTCCGGCCTTAACTTTAAATCCTTCCAATGGAGGAACTGTTACCGCCTCTCCATCTACATCTACTAATTACACAGTAACAGGGGCCAGCAGTACCTGTACAAATTCTTTTGAGATCGTGGTAACCGTTACCATAAATCCGGTGATAAATGTAACCCCCACTCCTTCTGTCATATGTAGCGGCAGCACTTCTAATTTAGCGGCCAGCGGAGCCAGTTCGTATACATGGAGTCCTGCAACATCTTTGAGTGCCGCTAATGGCTCTAATGTTGTTGCCAACCCTAATGTTACAACAGTATATAATATTTCAGGTACTAGCCCTCTGGGATGTATTGGCACTTCCACAACAGAAGTTGTTGTAATCCCTACACCGACACTTGCCGCCCTGTCTAATCCGGCAACTATATGTGCAGGAAATTCCTCTACTTTATCTGCTTTTGGTGCTACAAGTTATAACTGGTCTCCTTCCGGATCAAGCGGAAGTCCTGTGGTTGTTTCACCTGCCTTAACTACCACTTATACTGTTACAGGAACTAACGGCACAGCACCCGATTTATGTACATCGACAAAAACCATTGAAATAGTTGTTGTACCTAATCCTACATTAAGCCCTTCTCCATCTAATATTATTTGTGAAGGTCAACCAACTCCTATTTATGCTACAGGAGCAAACACATATACATGGAGCCCTTCAGCCGGAGTTAATAATATAAATGCCGCTTCAACCAATGTTACTCCTCCTCTCCCAGGTGTATATGTATACACTGTAACCGGCACCACTAACAATTGTAAAGGTACTGCAACGGTTGAAATTACAGTTGTTCCTTTGCCTATCGTAGATGCAGGTAGAGATACAACTATTAATATAGATAATACAATCACTTTATTTGGTACAGGATCTGGTTATTCACAACTTGGATTTACCAGCGCGTCAGACGGCACACCGTTAACCTGCAATTACTGTCCTACTGTTACTGTTAATCCTCAAGAGAGCACTTGTTATACACTTGAAGCTCTGTCACCTATTCTTGGTTGTAAAAACACCGACGAGATATGTGTAACTGTTACCAAAGACTGGGATGTATTTATCCCTAATGCATTTACACCTAACGGAGATATAAATAACGAAATCTTTATTCCGATGGGTTATGGTATTAGCAAAATTGAGTTATTGATATTTGACAGATGGGGTGCTCAGATCTTTAAGAGCCATGATGAAACTATTGGCTGGGATGGTACAAATAAAGGTAAATTATGCCAGCAGGATGTTTATATCTACCAGGCCGAAATTACAGCGATGTCAGGTCAAAAAGTTAAAAAGACCGGGCATGTAACATTATTATCAAAAGTCAAATAATAGTCTTTTTTGAAATTAAAAAAGCTCATCTGCCAAATGCAGATGAGCTTTTTTAGCAAGTAATAAAACCTTTAAAGTGAAATTTTATGTACTCTATTAATTGGAATAACAACACCTTGTTTTAAGATAACACGTTTATCCGTAACTCCCCAAACGGTAGTTTCTACCAGTTTACGTGATTTATCATCTTCAAAATAAATTTTAATCTTTGTGTGCTCCAGATTTCCTAAAGCCAAAGCTCTGCTAAGTTCTGTATCTCTTTCTTTAATTAAATGATCATCGGTTAAAACTTCATTATGTGGAAATTTTAAGGTTTCGATTACTTCTTTTTCAATCTTCTCAAATGTAGTAGTCATAGTTGTAAGTATTAAGAGGTGATTATTATCAGTTTATTAAACCACAAATTACACTAAATAGTTACACGAAAAGTATAAAAAATATTAAAATTTATTTTCTTTCCAGCAAAACTACATTTTCTACATGCGCTGTTTGAGGAAACATGTCAACAGGTTGTATGTTTTTTATGTCATAATACTCTGTCATCA
>JACQAK010000124.1 GCA_016194985.1 Bacteroidota bacterium | reverse complement strand
ATGTCGCCAACTTGGTTCATTACTGAAAATAAGAGTTATGTAGTAGATAATGAAATAAAGCCTCTATATGTTAAATGGCTTATTGACGATAATACTAACAAATTTTGTGACACTTGTGCATATCGGAGTGTTAGATATCCTGTTCAGCAAACATTTACAGAAAACAATGCTATTCCTACTTGTAGAAACACTTGGTTGTTAAAAGAAAAATGGATTAAATGTAAATAAACGCTCGGCGCCAGAATGTTGTTTAAGAAAAACTGGCTATAACATTCCTAAAGCTTATCCGGAGGACATCAATCCCGATAGCTATCGGGATGAAACCGTTGCTTAGTTCGAAAACGTTATGCGCAAGGCTGACATAACCCCAAAAAACTTAGACGTGGACAAAAATTTTAAATTCGACCCAACTGACGAAAGTTTCATAATTGATAATGTTAAACTTAACCTATCCACAAAGCAGGAAGACATAAATTTATTTGGTTACGAATATTACCACGACTACCAAGACAAATATATCTATACACTGAAACAACGACTAGTATTCAAAGAAGTTAATTTCAAAGTCTCTGTTGTTTTTCGAGGCGATAAAATATGGTTGATTGAAATCAAACATGAGCTTGACAATCTCAAAGACGACTCATTATTTAATAAGTTATACAAAGACATTTCCTTGTCAAACCAAGTCGAGAATATAAAAGTTGGCATAATGTCAAACGACTTACTGAGAATCGAGTTTTTAAATTGACCCTTATAAAAGGACAAAACCCCAGTACATCAGCGAGCCTAAAACTTATGCGGGCAGAAACACGGTCATTTGCAATAATTGTCCCGCCAGCTGGCGGGAAAGACATTTGTTTTGCATTGTAAATATGTAGAAACATTTTATCTTTGTTATTAATATTCGGTTGACAATGCTCTGAGCCGCAAAAGTTCTAGCTGCCGCCCGTTATAGGTAAAGTGTGGTGATTGCATCACAAAAAAGAGATAATTAAAATGGCCAAACATAAAAACAATCCTTTTAACAACATAAGTAGACTGAAAAAAGTAGTTGTTGTGACAGGAATATTTGTTTTCTTAATAGGTGGAATATTAGCTGCTGTATTTGCAATCGTAAATTTCCAAAATTATAACAGTCCATATTTATTTGGTTTTGTATTCGGGGCAATTGGTTTATTAGCGGGGTTATTTTTTGCGAATAAAGTGAAGACAGCGATTATTATAAATCAAAAAATGCAAGAAAACTATTATCAATTGACGATATACATTGCAACTGGTTTTATTGGAATTGTTATGCTATTTGGACAACAAGCGAACACATTATTATCGACAAAAGAAAAATGTGATAATTATATCATAACAGACAAGATTTTCAGGAAAGGTGGTTATAGGCGAGCAGAATTAAATATTTTGGTAATCAATGTTGAAGGTGTGCCTCATAGAGTAATTACGAATACTAATTATTGGAAAACTGTTTCAGTTGGACAACAAATTAATGCATGTATCTACAGCAGTGTAATTGGATTTGACTATTTAACTTTAACAAATGAAAATTAAAATGAGGTCTAACAGCTAACTGCATCTTTGTTTAATTCAGGCTGACATCAATCCCGAAAGCTTTCGGGATGCAAAAGCGGTCGCTCCCCTTCGACAGGCTCATCTAACTATTCCAGAGACGACTTTAATTGAAGTAATCGGTAATTCAGGTAAATTGTTCGTGGGACAGATTAACTTGACAGACATTTCAATTCGACCTAAGCGGACTTTTGGACAACGCAATTTTATTTATTCAACTAAACTAATTGCAAGACTTAATAGCACTGCATCATCAGTTAAGATTGAAGGTGAAATCCGATTGACTAAATTTCACCCATTAATAATGTTATCATCTGCGGCTATTTATTTTATAATCGCTACAATTGGTTTCGTTCATGACGATGTCTTCGGAATTATCGCTCTTCTTGTCCAAGTAATCTTTATGTTAGGAGTATTCTACTTTGTTTTCAGAAACGCAATAAAGACTTCAAAGGAATATTTCGAGAAGGAACTTTACTTTTTAACAAACAACAGCCACTAGCCCAACCTAAATCCCATTTAGGCATTTGGCTTTGACTTTTGCAAAAAGTGGTAACCAATGTTATAAAACTTAAACGGGCATTTTGATAGCTACTGTTAGCGTTTAGTGCAGGGCAAGCAGTCACAACAACCTTTCAATAAAAATCACAAGAAATAATATTTGACTTTTTAAGATCTTTCCAAAAAAATATTTATCTTTGTCACTAAGATATTTATTAACTAAGATTTATGAATAATCCGGAAGAAGCGATTAAAATAAGAAAATTGAGTCAACAATATGCCTTTTCTTCTGTTCAATTGCATGAAAGCATCGGAAGAAAAATTGGATTAATTGGCACGGATCATAAATACTTAGGTTTTTTGATCCGGAAAGGACAAATGACAGCAGGTGAACTGGCCATCCTTACGGGCTTATCAACAGGGGCAGTTACAGGATTAATAGATCGGTTTGAAAATAAAAAACTTGTAAAAAGACAGACTGATAAAACTGACAGGCGAAAAATTATCATAGTGCCAAATATTGAAAAAATTACAAAATTGCTTACGCCGGTTTATAAAAACTTTCAGGATAACACCGACCAGCTTTTTAATTCCTTCACCAAAAATGAATTAAAAGTGTTGGAAAAATATTTTCGAAATGCTTTGGAAATAGTGGATAGAGAAAATAAAAAAATAAATAATGAATAAAGAAAAACAAAATAGCATTCATCTCGCTACTCCTTTTGCCCAAACATATTTTCATGGGACTAAGGCTGATTTAAATATTGGTGATTTCATTGAAGTTGGTTTCAAGTCCAATTATGAAGACCGGCAATTAAAACACGTATACGTAACATCTACATTGAATACAGCTGTACTTGGGGCAGAACTGGCGAAAGGACATGACAGAGAAAGAATTTATTTGGTAGAAGCAACGGGCGATATAGAAGACGACCCCAATGTAACTGATAAAAAATTTCCCGGAAATCCAACTATGTCTTACCGTTCAGTTCATCCATTTAAGGTTGTTGGTGAAGTAACACTTTGGCACGGACGCACCCCTGAACAAATACAAGCAATGAAAGATGGACTGGAAAAACTTAGAACGCAGGGATTAAATGTTATCCTTGATTAAGATTACAATCCGTTAGCTATCGCGTTGCAAAAAGACGCTACGTCTGCTCACTGAAAAGACCGTTATTTGGCTTTGCAAAAGTCAATTAAACTTTTATCTTTAAACTAACATTCCGGTAGATAGTATTGCAAGATTTTGATTGAGAATTTAGTTTGTAACTATTAGCGGTCGTTGTGAGAAGAAACTTAAACCAACAGGGAATAAAAAAATATGACAAAAATAATTGCAGCTTTCAATATGACGCTTGACGGAGTTTGTGACCATACGACAGGTGTTGCGGACGAAGATTTACATAAGCATTACTCTGAATTGATAGATAATGGAGGAGTTATATTATACGGTAGGACAACATATCAGCTAATGCAATTTTGGCAAGAGCTATTAAAAAAACCTTCAGGGGATAAATCCAGAGACGACTTTGCAATTTCAATAGATAAAATTCAAAAACTTATTTTTTCAAATACACTAAAAGACACTGGTTGGGATACCGCACAACTTGCAAAAAAAACTCTTAGCGAAGAGGTTTTAGAACTCAAACAACATATAGAAAAGGATATTCTTGTTGGAAGTCGGAGTTTGATTATTCAATTGTTGAACAGTGATCTGATTGATGAACTACAAATTTGTATTCATCCCGTTATCGAGGGCAAAGGGCTGTTACTATTTGACCAAATAAAGAATAGAATAATGTTGAAACTCATTAAAACAAAATTGCTAAGCTCAGGCGCTACTGTATTTTATTATGAGCCGATCCGACAATAAGCTACAGCCGGCTGCAACACCTAAAACTTATGCTGGCGACATTAATCCCGATAGCTATCGGGATGCAAAAAGGGCGGACGACGCCTGGTAATAGGATAGTGCTTTTTGCTTTGCAAATGGATAAAAAACATCTAGCTTTGTTAGTACCGTTTCGGTAATCAATGGTTTTCCCTAATTATTTTAGGAACAGGGGCGGGGAGTTGACGATCTTACAAAACTAAAAATGAGTTGCTATGAAAACTAACAAAACACTTCTTCTGATCATTTTGTTTTTAAAACTAACCAATATTGTTTTAAGCCAGAATACTAAAATTAAACTGCCAAACTTCAACGATACATATTCGAAATATGTTCAACAGCTTGAAAATGGGAACCTGGAAATTGATTATACGGATTTCAGAAATAGTTTTTTGGATAGTAAACAGTTTGCCAATAAGGGAACAAGCTATAATGATCTGAAAAAGCAGGTTTACACTGAAATTAAAAATAAGAATTATCAGGGAGTGATCAATGCCACCCAATCTATGTTGAGCATTGATTATACAAGTATGTTTGCCCATAAGTATTTGCAACAAACCTATAAGGTATTGGGGGATACCATAAATCAAAAAAAATACCATGACATTGAATTTGGGCTTTTATATTCGATTACCCGTAGTGGAGATGGTAAAACCTGCGGTACGGGGTGGCACGTTACACAAATTGAAGAAGAATATTTTATTATAAATATGATAGGCGCAGATTTGCAAAAGCAAAGCATTAGTAGCGAAGGTGAAAATATGTGTGATAAAATGGTGGTTAAGACAGATGATGGAGAAACAAAAACCTACTATTTTGAAGCTAATAAAGTATTTGAACAAGAGCAAAAACTGTTTGGAAAATAATAGCCCAACAATATGCGGATAGTCGCTCATATTACCATACTATTTCTTCTTGTGTCGTCTATAATTCAGGCGCAGGATTCAGAGATCGACAGACTGGTGGTTGGAGAACTCCAAATGACCTTTCCGAGTATCTATTTTAAACATAACTCTTCCGACTATGCAGTCATGCCTTATTCAGTGGATTCTTGTTTAAAATATATTGCTGCAAATATCAAAAATCTGGATAGTTATCCCATTTGGCGTGATACGACAGAAAAAGAGCGCCTGACTTATATCCGCATTCAAAAATTAAAATCAGATCTGAATAAATTTGTTCCATCCAAACAGATTCATTTTCAAAGTATGGGTACTGCGCAAAAAATTTCCCGGCGTATCATTGAAAAGAGTAAGGATGCCAATCAAACCCTGTATTTATTATCATTAAATAGTGTATTGGATGTGAGTGGAGCGATTAAAAACGAAATAAACCCCCGTAAAGAAAAGAAACAAAGAAAAGGTATTCCTCATTTGGTGTGGTGTGGTTGGAGATATGGATTTCACTGGAACGGTAATGGAACGTCCAATAAAAAAACAAAAGTTTAGGAATGGATAATAACTTTTATTATAAATTTTGTAAACCTCCAGAGCTGCTTGCCAACTTTGTAGAGAATATTGGAATGTTTCATAATTCGTCCAATAAGCCCAAAGAAGTGGTGATCATGCCGGATGGAAGAGTTGATTTATTTTTTTCACAATCCGCATCAGAGCCTTTTCATGTTACGCTTATGGGCTTGGAAACCTTTCCCGAAGAGATAAGTATTAAGCCTCATACATTGGCATTTGTGGTCAGTTTTAAACCACTTGCTGTGGAGTATATCCTGCAAACAAGTATAGCGGGTTTTTTGAATAGTGCCAACAATTATCCTACTGATTTTTGGGGATTTAATGCCGGTGATTTGAAAGACTTTGAGGCATTTTATAACAAAGCATCTCAAAAAATAAAAACATTATTACCTGAAACGTTGGATGAACGTAAGTTGCAGCTTTTTAGATGGATTTATTCATCCAATGGCGAAATGAGCGTGAAGGAGCTTTCGGAAAAAGTGATGTGGAGTAGCAGGCAGATCAATCGTTATTTCAATCAACAATTCGGGCTCTCCTTAAATGCGTTCTGTAAGATCTTACGATTCAGGGCATCACTCGAACATATTGCCAAAGGAAGAATATTCCCGGAGTTGAATTTTACGGATCAAACGCATTTCATTAAGGAGATCAAGAAATTTTCGGGTGTTGTTCCAAAGGAACTATTAAAAAATAAAAACGACCGATTTATACTATTATCTGTTTTAAAGCAACCCTAATTTTGTGCCATATTTTAAAACAATATGGTATGTTATTAAACAATAAACAAGTCGCTATTATTGGCGGTGGCCCTGGTGGGCTAACATTAGCAAGACTTTTGCAAAATCAGGGAGTTGATGTAAACGTATATGAACGGGATGTAAATAAAGAGGCACGGGTGCAGGGATCACCTCTTGATCTGCATGATGGCTCAGGATTGGCGGCTATAAAACAGGCCGGTTTATTGGATGAGTTTAAACAGAATTTCCTGCCGGGAGCAGATAAAAAACTGATCACCAACGAGAAAGCCGAAATAGTTTTCAGTGATCATGATACCAAAACAGATGAAAATTTCGATAGCATTTATTTTCGTCCGGAGATAGATCGCGGAGCGTTACGAAAATTATTATTGGAATCCCTGGAGCCACAAGTAATGGTATGGGATAGTCATTTTGTGTCTATGGAAACTCAGAACGAAGGATGGCTATTACACTTCAGGAATGGAGCGTCGGTTTATGCAGATCTTGTGATTGCGGCAGATGGGGCCAATTCAAAGATTCGTCCTTACATCACTGATATAAAACCTTTTTATTCCGGTATTACGATGCTTGAGGGGAATATCTATCAAGCACAGAATACGGCTCCAATAATGTATAAATTACTTAACGGTGGAAAAATAATGGCTTTCGGAAATAAAAAGAATGTATTGATGGGGATGAAAGGCAATGGAGATATTGGTTTTTACGCAAGCATTAAGGCAGATGAAAACTGGTGGGCTACAAATGGGTTGAAGTATACGGACAATACCAATGTGCTGAATTGGTTTAAAGAGGAATATGCCGAATGGAGTCCTGTATGGTACGAGTTGTTTGAGAATGCATCCGTACCTTTTATTCCTCGGCCTATCTATTGCATGCCTTTGAATCAGAACTGGGAGGCCTTGCCAAATTTAACCATGCTTGGAGATGCAGCGCATGTAATGCCTCCTTTTGCAGGAGAAGGTGCCAATATGGCGATGCTTGATGCTTTGGAACTGTGTAATTGTTTAACCTCGGATGGTTACCATACATTAAAAGAGGCGATTGAGGCGTATGAGCTAAATATGCGGAAAAGGGCATCTGTGGCCGCAAAAGAGTCTCTTGAAAACGGTGAACGAATGCATTCGGAAGGTTCGTTGAAGATGATGCTGGATATGTTTGGCGGCCATTAAAATAATTACTGATAGTGAGCCAAGTCTATTATTCTGTATCTGAGATACATCTTCAGTTTTACAAAAAAATACACTAATTTTGAATAGAGACCTTTATTATTTTTTTAACCGGATACATTACATGATGAGATTTATTTTTTACTGTTTATTGTTTAGTACTTTTTTTAATGTGGTGCATGCCCAATGCACACAACCGGCTAATTTGCAAAATCAGGTTGATATTCCTGTTCAGTTCCCTTTAATGCAACATAATATGACCGCCCGTAGAGATACCTCGCCGTCTAAGCCTTATTTGTATGTTGCAGGGAAAGAACGTGGTCTTGTGATATATAATATTTCTAATCTGGCATCACCGGTACTCACAGCCTCTATTTTGCCATCGGCCATGCAAAATTTAGATGTGATGAGTATAACCCAATCGGGCAATTATTTGTACCTGGCTCTTGGGGATTTCTTTAATGCCAATGCACAGCATTCGGGAATGGCGATTGTGGATATATCCACGCCATCGTCCCCGGTTTTAAAAAGCACCTATTCATATTCCCTGAACAGTGGAGCAGGACATGTAGCGGTGGATGGTAATTATGCTTATGTATCCGCCATGCAAAATGGAATCCTGGTGTTGGATGTATCAAATAAAACCAATATTCAGTTATTGTCTACGTTTAAACCAAGTATTCATTTTCCGAAAGTTAATCCCAATAGTTCCGAACAACAAAAAATTAATGTGCGTCAGATAACGGTTAAGAACAATATACTGTATGTGTGTTATGATGCCGGTGGATTGCGTATCGTAAATGCCACCAATAAATATAACTTAGTGGAAACAGGCCGATACGCCAATCCTTTATTAAATGCCAGACCAAGAGCATATAATAATTTAGTGTTGAATGATACATTGGTTTACATAGCCGTTGATTATTGTGGTATGGAAATCATTCATGTAAAGGATACGACTCATTTGACTCAAATAGGTTGGTGGAATCCATGGAATTGTCAGTCAACCTCTAATACATGGTTTAATAGCCCTGGTCATGCTAATGAAATTGAATATGATGCCAACTGTCAGTTATTGTTTTTAAGTACCGGGCGAAGCGATATGCATGTTGTAAATGTGTCCAATCCTGCTGCACCGGATTCCTGTTCACGTTTTGGAAACACAACGGATAGTTTAGGAACCTGGGGGCTTGGGCATTACGGCAACCAGATCTATCTGGCTTACATAGCTACCTGGCCTTTATATACACCTTTTCCGGGTAACTGGAGTGGCATTAAAATTATTACATATAACAATGCCTGTGCGGCTGCCGGGATCAGGATGTATGATGCCGACAAAGCGGTGAAAGTATACCCTAATCCGGCCTGTGAAGAAGTGGTTATAGAACTGGACGCTTTTATGAGCGAAACACAAGTGATAATTTACAATGCCATTGGCCAAAAAATACTTGAGCAAAAGGCAACCGGAAGATTTACGAAGCTAAACATAAGGGAGTTCCAAAAAGGGCTTTATACTATTACGGTGATCAATAACCATGTTTCTAAAATCATAAAATTCGTCAAGCAATAAATTCCGTGTTTACTTAATCCGGTTGGTAATAGTTTTTAGTTGCCAATCGATTTGCCTTGCCTCTATGATAATGGATGTATCGACCTGATGATGTTTTATAAAAATTGCTTTGGATTGTTTTAAAAATATATTGGTTATGTTCTCGGGTCTGTCATAAAACACTTTGCTTTTTGACGAATTGAAACTGGAAAGATCAAGATTAACACCGGATGCTAAAATCAAAAAAAGAGAAGAGGAATTGGAAAGGTTGTCAGACATTAGCTCCGAAAAGTGCTTATTACATGGCATACAGCCTATGTCCGTTAAAATGAAGATGGTTTTTATACTGTCGCTTAGTGCATACTGATGTTGTCGTTTTAAATAATCTGCAATACTGTCGTATTGATTTTCAGTCTTATGGACTTCTGTTGTCGTATTTTTCTCTGTACAACATGTGAGTACAAGTAATAGCACTCCAAGATTAATCAACACGCTCCAAAAGCATAAGATTGGTATGTGCAGTTTTTTCATATGATTAGTGTTTGTTTATAGACGGATATTCACTTTTTTGTTTTCTTTGAGAACTCATGGATTTGCTGTGCCGTGAATCCAAGTCGGGTCCAGTGTTTCGTCAGATCGATGTGATGCTTGTAACAATAACGTTGTAAAGTATGTAAATGAAAGATGGCGTCCTTTAGATCAGTAATAGCTTTATTCAGGTTACGCGTCATTTCCTGATCTATAGCCATATCATATTCTTTAAGCATTTCAATTTTATTCCAATAAAAATTATACCTGTTGGAAGCCTCATTGCAAATAGCTTCCAGTTTCTGTAATTGCTCATCTATGTCTGCGTTATTGTGCATAAATAGGTGTATGAGAGCGTGGCCCTCTCTATTCAATCATTAAATTCAATGCGACTAAAACTTGTATAAGAGTTGCTTTCTTGTATGGTTTTTCCCGGTGTATTAACCAGAAGTCCTTTTCTTGTCATAATACTGAATCCTCCAAAGAATGAATCAGCCGGCATCTTATATTCTTTAAAATCTGTAAAGTTACTATCTACCGATAGGAAAGAGTAGGGCAGCTTTTTAAAACCGATTTGTTGTTCCAGATATGAAGGAACAGCATGGTATAAGGTAATATAGTATCTTGCTGTTTGTGCATGATAATACACACCGAAAAAGGCTCCTGTAGTAGCCATGATGCTATCCGCTATGCTCTGTGTATTTCCAATAGTTTCTTTATTGATCGGAAAGGGTTTGGCGCCAATGCTTGAATACATTGATTGGATGGGGATTATTTTTTGCAGAGTTAAACTGGCAGGATCGATGACGTATAAATTGTTTGAATAAACTGTTTGAAGAAAAACCCTGTTGTTAACACAGGTATACCGTGGAACATCCTGAAAGTTTTGATCGGATTTGGAAAAATGACTGTAGTAATTGGTTAAGCCAAGTTTTACTTTAGGGGTATTACTGCAGTAATCCTGTAGTTTACAAAAATAAGGGGTTGTGTAATTACGTTTATAAAAATTCAATACATCCTCTAAGCGATCAGGCATATCGGCGTCATGTATATTGTATCGCCATTCACAATAAAATAAAATCGAATTGCCATAAAGTTTGTTTGCTAAAAAGGAAGAATAAAGTTCATAATGATTACCCTGTGGATCTTTAAGGAGACTGTCCATTTCCACAGTTTTAATAAAGGCACCGCTATGATTAATAACGGCCAGTAAATTAGTATAAGCAGAATTAAGAATGATCGTATCACGTGATTTAACGGATATACCATTTATGTCGTGGATAAACGACATGGCATTTGTAAGAGGAACAGAATCGGTAAGCACTCCGTTCAGATCAAAAATCTTTAGACATTTACCGGTAGAAGGATCTGCAAAATATAAATATTCTGTATTTGTTTGCTGCTCAATAAAAGAACCGGAATACCTGAAAACCGCTTCAAATCCCGTTTTGAAGCGGTAGGTTTCTTTCTTTATAGGAAGATGCTCTGTTTCTGAGCATCCGTATAGCAATACTATAATTATACAATATATTCTTATCATTCTCATTAAAGATAATATGTAGTTCAATTGTAGTATAACTATGTTGAGAATTTAACAATTTAATTAGAAAAATAGTGATTTCATTTATGTTTATCTTCGATGGTGACTGTGTCTATATTTAATGGATTGTATATTAATGTGTCTCTTTTGGAATATTTAATTAAAATAGGACCTCCATCATCAGAATGAAATATATATTTACCAAATACATATTTACCTTTTACAGAAATATATTTTGAGTATTTGGAATCTTTACAATAATGTTTTATAGCCTCTTCTGAAAAATCTTTTTCAGCTTTTTCATTGTATAGATTAATTAGTTTGTAATTGATTTTATTTTTGGCTAAAAAAGCGTCGGCAGATACAATGCACGGATAGCAATTTTTTCCGGTGATAATAAGGGTATATTTGTAATTACTTTGTATGAATATGCCTGTGAGATATAGTATTAATAGATAATTAGAAATGAAATTCATATATACGGTATATTAAATTACTTTTTAAATTGAAGATTGAGCTTTTGGCTTTTCTGACATATCGTTCGAAGCTTATGTTTGAATTAGGAACCAGTTGTTTAAATGTAATTTTTACCAAATAATTGTTTAAAATGTAATGATAAAGTTCAGATCGTAGATAAGGATTTATTCCTGCCTCATTAATTTTATTTGTACTGTTATAATTAATTTGCTCGTAAAAGAAAGTATCATTATAGGTGTTTTTTAAATAGATTGAATCATTTCTTATAGTGAGCAAATCAATTATAGAATTTTTTATTTTTGCTCCGTTTTTTTCAATGCTGGGTTTTAAAGAGTAGTTTACAATGATGTCTGTATCATTAATAAACTGAGTATTAATGATTCTAGCTGTTCTGTCCAATTCTTTTGAAATACTATCCAGTGTGTTTTTTTCTATTCCATTTGGATTTAGTATTTGTCGGGTAATGTCCGAAATAGGCAATGATTTGCTATAAGTAGTTATTTTTTTGGTGTTACTATTAAATAAATGGATTTTATAGTCCAAATTATCTGTTATTAAAAAACAGGTCCTCGTGGCGTCGTAAAATTTTGTATTTGCTTTATCAAAACAAGCCGAATTAGAACTCATATCGGTTTCAAAAAAACAATTTATTTTAGTGTCTTTTAAGTTTAGAAGATAGGCTTTTATTCTTTTGTTCGAATCAAAACTTGCTCTGTAATCCAATAATACTAAACTCGAATCAGTATTTGAAAAGATAAAATTGAACTCTATAGAATCAGGTATTTGTATCTTATGGTTTAATGTTAACTCTTCGTTATCTTCATTAAATACATATATGTTGTTACTGACATCAAATAAAGAATATTTTTTTGTTTTTAGTAAAGTCGAAAAACCATAGTACATTAAATCATCATATTCTTTCTTGTTTAAATTTAGTTTTAATTTTTCGACATCTATTTTTATTTTTTGTAATTCGTTTTTTTGTATATCTAATGAATTAAAATAATATCCCGGAGCAATTTTTGTATTTCCCCATATAATGTGATTGTCAAAAGATTTATTGAAAAAGCATTCCGTAATTAGTTTATATGGATTATTTGATAGTTTTTTAATTTCATTTTGATGTTTGAACTTGAGGATGGAATAAAAGGTATTGTTTTGACATAACATGGTCAAACATAAGAAAGAAGAGAGCACAATACTGTGCCCTCTTCTTTTGGTAGTAAAAATACTAATTGGCATAATTAATTGTTTCAAGTTCTTTTAAATTAGCTTCGTAAGTATTATTTTTCACTACATCAAATGAAAAGTTGTTTTCATTTTTTGTAAATTTTGCAGTTAACACCACTTTTTCTCCATTAACATCGAACACTGAAGTAATCAGTCCGGAATTTGTAGTTGCTTTGTCAGCATCTTCAATAGCTTTTTTTATAAATTGTCTTTCAAAATTTGCTAAGTCATGGGATGCAATGCCTGCTTCACCGTTTGGTTTCACAAATTCCCCACATAACCAAGGACATTTTAACATCCCCGGATTTAAACACCATTTTCTTTCAATAAAAAATCCGCTATAACTCCCTACGTCTTTAAAGCCTCGAGGACCTTTATCTTTTACATGAAAAGAATGGATCAAGTGTGCCTGAGCACTGAAAGAAGTCATTGCAATGACTGCAGCAATTTGGAATACTTTTTTCATAATTGTTTTATTTTTTAATTTTCTGAAACAGTCAGAGTGCTGCTAACTTTTATACTATTGGGCGGAAAAAAGTTAGTTGTTCCGCCAGGGTTGATCAGGCCACTTATTATATGTTGTCCTAAAAAATTTACCAGAAATGTTCTTTGTAAGAGCCGGCTGAACATTGATGAATTGTTTAGAGAAACATTTATCAGGTATAGTCCGCTTATCTATTTGTAATAAATAGTAATGCAAATGTACTAATATTAATTACATATCGAAACAATATTTGATGCATTTAAAATCATTTGCTTTTTATCTTGGTTCTACCTTTGAGTTATGGCAATTCATGTAGGTAAGAAAATAAAGGAAGAAGTTTTCAGACAGAATATGTCAGTGATTGACTTCGCTAAAAAAATTAACAGAACCCGTAATGTTGCTTATGATATTTTTGAAAGAGAAAGTATCGATACCGATCTTTTAAACAAGATAGGAAAGGTGTTGAATTGCGACTTTTTTTCGATGTATTCTTCCCAGAAGGAATATTTGTCGGATAGCGTGAAGCATTTTCATGTTAGCGAATCGGGTGTTCCTTATGGTAAACATGCCGAACAAATTATTGCTTTGCAACAACAAAATCAGATTTTACAAAGTGAAATTAATTATCTGAAAAAGATCATTAGTCTGATGGAAGAAAAGAAAGCCCCTAAGTCAAAGAAAAAATAACCAAAAAATTATTTGCAGCCATTTTTCGTCAACTCGTCGGCAGCAAAAGCACTTCCCAATATTTTTGCCTGTTTCAGATCCGCACAGGAACCCTGTAGATCCTTCATATACTTTTTTAATTTGCCCCTGTAGTAATACGCTCTGGCCGATTTAGGATCTGCTTTAATACTATTGTTGAGATCCGCCAAAGCCAAAGCATCTTTTTCGGTAAAATAATAAGCAATTCCCCTTTCTAAAATCGAAGGCTTATAATCCGGATTTAATTTCAGGGATTCATTAAAATCATCAATAGCTCCTTGATAGTCTTTTAAATTGTATTTACTGATTCCTCTCTGGTAATAAATATAATCTGCTTTTAAAAGAGCCAGTGCACTGTTACAATCTTCGATAACACCTTTGTCGTCCTCTATCTTATATTTCGTTAAAGCTCTGAAGTAATATGCTTTTTCATATTGTTTGTCTTTTTGAATAGCAATATCGAAATCGGAGAGGGCCTGCGAGTATTTATTTTGATAATAAAAATTAATAGCCCTTTGGGTAAAATGTTTGGTAGTTGTGAATCCCAGATCAATCGCCGCATTAAAATCAGGTTCAGCCTCTTTGTATTTTCCTAATTCAAATTTGGTTAAGGCTCTGTTATAATAAGCGTCCGGTTTGGTGGGATCTATCTCTATGGATTTATTATTGTCCAATAAGGATCGCTCGTAGTTCTTCAGATCATAATAAACAATAGCCCTGTTGTAATAGGCCTTGGCATATTTCTGATCATGCTTTATAACAGTGTCATAATCCGTAATGGCTTCCTGATAGCGTTTTAAATTCAGGTAGTGAAGTCCTCTCCAGAAAAAAGTTTCGTAGTAAGATCTGATGCCAAGAGATTTGTTACAATCAGCCAGTCCTCCTTCAAAATCCTTTAAATAATATTTGACAATAGCTCTGTAGTAAAAGGAATACTCATAGCTTGTATCGGCATTTACGGCCTGATTTAAAATTTCTAATGCTTCATTATATTTCTTTAATTCATTTAAGGAAGCGCCTTTAAATGTTAAAGCTTTCACATAGTTAGGTTTCAGCATAATGGCCGTATCAAAATCGGCAATAGCGCGCGAAAAATTATTTAAATAAAAATGGCACAAACCTCTGTTGTAAAAAGCATCTTCTTTTCTTCTTCCCAACGAAATGCTCACATTAAAATTGGTGATCCCATCTTTGTAATCTTTCATGTCAAAAGCGCAGAGCCCACGGTTATAAATAGCAGCTGCATCTTTGGGGTTTTTGGCGTAATCTTTGTTTTCATATTTATTATAGGCGCTCGTAAACAACGGATCAATACCATCCTTCTCCCTTTGCGAGAACAAAGAGAAATTCATGAGATGAAAACCCAGAATTAAATACAAGAGAGGTTTCATGTGAAAACAAAAATTAAGCTGATAAAATGTCCAGGATTTGTAACATCTCCGGATTTAATTCTTCAATATGTTTGATGGCATCTTTAAATGGCGTATAACACACCTGTTTATTTACGATACCGATCATTTCGTTACTGCGGCCATTTTGCAAAGCCTTAACCGCATGATAACCCATTAAGCTGGCATTAACACGTTCCATGCAAGTAGGATTACCACCACGTTGTATATGGCCTAAAATAGAGATACGAATATCAAACTCGGGCCACTCCAGTTTTAATAAGTTACCAATTCCTACAGCACCACCATGCTCATCACCTTCGGCTACAATAATGATTCTGCTTTTTTTGGTTTTTCTCCAGGATTTTTTCTTTTCCAGTAAGAGTTGTAAATCACCTTTTCGTTCCGGTATCAAAATGGCTTCTGCCCCGCAGGCAATGGCACTTCTTAACGCAATTAAACCGGCATCCCTTCCCATAACCTCTACTACAAAGATCCGGTCGTGGCTTTCGGCGGTATCGCGTATTTTGTCAATGGCTTCTGTTACAGTATTAATAGCTGTATCGTAACCAATAGTAAAATCAGTCCCTACCAGATCATTATCAATGGTGCCCGGACAGCCTACTGTTTTGATGGTGTGCTGTGTGCTTAATTCCAGTGCTCCTTTAAAGCTACCATCTCCGCCAATAACAATAAACCCATCCAGTTGATGCTTTTGCAAGGTCTGAACAGCCATTTTCATTCCTTCGGGAGTCATGAAACGTTTACTGCGAGCTGTTTTCAAAATAGTACCTCCGCGGTGAATGATATTGGATACGGTACTTTTGGTTAAAAGAACATGGTCATTATCTATTAATCCTTCATAACCTCTGTAAAAACCCACTACGTCAATTTGTTCGGCACGGGCTGTTCTTACTACTGCTCTGATGCAGGCATTCATACCCGGAGCATCGCCCCCTGATGTAATTAATCCTATTTTTTTTATCATGGTATTCGTTATTAAGTTGGTGTATCTTTTAGTACTTAAAAATGGGTTTATAACTTAATGTCATCGGCATTTTTTATTTTCTGATAGCGTAAATTAATTCATCTAAAAACTGATTATTCTTGAACAGTGTTTTTTCATATTTTCCTTCGAGTTTAAATCCGGCTTTTTCGATCACTTTTTGTGACGCTATATTCGTTCCGTAGATCCTCGCAAATATTCTCACAATATCCAAATTCTTAAACCCGTAATGAACGATTTGCCGGATCGCTTCTGTTGAAATTCCTTTGCCCCAGTATTGTTCGCCCAACCAATAGCCTATTTCAGCGTTCTTTCTTAAGATATCAGTTTGCAGGTGAAGGCCAATACTTCCTACAATGATGTCATCCATGGTAATAGCAAAGATTTTGGAATTGGGCGCTGAATTAGCAAAGCCAATAAACGTTTTCCCATTTTCAAGCGTATAAGGATGCGGAAAAACATCGGCCATATATTTGGCTATATTGTAATTGTTAGCCATTGCCACCAATTCAGTAACATCATCCAAGTGCCAAGGTCTTAATACTATTTGCATTGCTTTGATTCTTTTGAAACGAACATGTTCTATTTCATTTGTACGTAAATTTAGGAATATTCCTTTTTCTTAGCTATTTACTTTAAGTTTCTTTTTTGTATCTTTAATAAAAAAACTATATGGCTAAACGTTTACTTCTGATCTCATTAGTCTCATTTTTATCATTTAATTTGTTTTCTCAGACATCTTACCATAAGATGTTTGGCGATACAAACAGATGGTATGTTTCCGGTTATATATTTGGTGTTAAACCATCCGGCAGTCAAAATATAACTAATGTAGGAGACCCGTGCATTGGGTATTATAAAACTGAAAAAGACTCGATGTATAATTCTAAATTATACAAAATATTTGAACCGGATCAAATACTTTTTTGTGTTGGAGGAAGTTCTTTTTTCTCTAAAACATTAGTGAGAGAAGATACAATATCTAAAAAGATATTTATTCTTCATCCTGATTCTGTTAATGAGTGTGTTGCCATGGATTTTGGAATGACTATTGGAGATAGTATTTATTTGCCTTATTCTACATATTCTTATGCTTTAAAAAATGGATATTATAAATTGGATTCTATTGCTTCTAGGCCTGAAATTTTAGGACCTCGTCAACATTTTTATTTAAG